>DXIA01000089.1 GCA_019113125.1 Candidatus Pygmaiobacter gallistercoris
CGTTAAGCTGTTCCTCAATGAAAAACAGCGGAGTTCTGATGCACAGAAATATGTCGATGCGCTGAGTATCAAGACCCCTGACCTCAAAACGCAGATCCAGTACTTATCCGGCGGCAACCAGCAGAAGGTACTGCTGGGACGCTGGCTGCTGGTCAATCCCGATCTGCTGATCCTCGATGAGCCGACCCGCGGCATTGATGTGGGCGCGAAATACGAGATCTATACCCTGATGGAACAGATGGTTCAGCAGGGAAAGACGGTCATCATGATCAGTTCTGAAATGCCTGAATTGATGGGAATGAGCGATCGGATTATGGTCATGTGCGAGGGCCATCTGTCCGGCATTCTCGAGGGAGCCGAGGCCACGGACGAAAAGATCATGATGCTGGCCAGCACCTACGAAAATGCCAATGTGTAAAGGAGGAACAGTCTCATGCTGAAAGAAAAAAAGAGCTTTAATCTGCGCACGTTCCTGATGAACTATGCGCTGTATGCGATCATGGTGCTGATGATTATCGTGATTGCAGTCATCAGCGGCGGCAAGTTTTTGTCCATCCGGGTACTGCGTGATATTTTGACCCAGTCCGCTTCCCGCATTGTAGTGGCGATGGGCTGCATGTTTGTTATCGTTTCCGGTTCTGCCGACCTGTCCGGCGGCCGTACGGTCGGTCTCGCGGCGGTTATCTCGGGCTCGCTGGCGCAGCAGGCGACCTACTACCTCAAGTTTTGGCCCTCGCTGCCGGAGCTGCCGGCCTTTGTCCCGGTGGTTGTCTCGATTGCGGTTGGCCTTGCAGTCGGCTGCTTTAACGGTTTCGTTGTTTCTAAGCTGAAGGTTCCCGCCTTCCTCGCAACGCTGGGCACACAGATGATCGTCTATGGCGCCAACTGCCTGTACTTCAACAAGGCGCCGAACAACTCGCAGCCTTTGGGCGGCTATCTTGACAGCTTTGGCGAGATCGGCACCGGCTCGATTTTCGGCGTGCCCTACCTCATCATCATCGCCTTTGTGGTGATGCTGGCTGTCTGGGTGCTCCAGACCAAGACCTGCCTGGGCAAAGAGATCTTCGCTGTCGGCGGCAACCCTGAAGCGGCCCGGGTATCCGGTATCAATGTATTCAAGATCCAGATGATCACCTATGCGATTGCCGGTGCCTGCTATGGCCTCGCAGGCAGCCTCGAAGCTGCCCGCACCGGCAGCGCATCTTCCACCTACGGCCTCAGCTATGAGCTGGACGCCATCGCATCCTGCATCGTGGGCGGCTGCTCCGCCGGCGGCGGCGTGGGCACCGTGCCCGGCGTCTTCTTCGGCGTCATCATCTTTAACGTCATCAACTACGGCCTGACCTTTATCGGCCTGTCCAGCTACTGGCAGTTTGTGGTCAAGGGCGTCATCATTATCGGCGCAATCGCGGTTGATGTGCGCAAATACAACAAGCATTGAGCCACAGCACTCCAATTTGAAAAAGGAACGGATATCCCTTACAATGAAGTCAAATCTAATTGCAAAGGGGTACCGCGGGATGAAACACAGAATCACAGCAATCGTCATTCTCCTCTCCATGGCGGTCGGATTTTTGGCCGGTTGTGGGGAGGAGATTGGCAGTAGCGGTCTGGCACAGGGGGAGTGGCCGGTTCGGATTACGGCCGTGCTGCCCCATACGGACCAGGGCTACTGGACCGACGTAGGGGATGCGATCAGCGCACGGGCCAAGGAGCTGGGAGCAGACGCGAAGGTGGTCACCCCACAGCTGAACTACAACGTGCCCCAGATGGTGGACATGATCCGTCAGGCAATCGCCGCTCAGACCGATGCGCTGATCGTACAGGGCATCGACGATCCGGATTATCGCGCCGCGCTCGCAGATGCGGCGGCACAGGGGATTTTGGTGGTCCTGGTCGACACGGATCTGCCGGATGACTTTGAACATCTGTACGTTGGTACCGACAACTACGATGCCGGGGTGCAGATGGGGGAGCGGCTGATCGAGATCAGCGGCGGCAGGGCGGTGGTAGCGGTGATGTCCGGTGCGCCGGGATATCCAAACCTGGATGAACGGGTGGCCGGGCTGCGGGATGCAGTCGCCGGCTACCCGGGCATCGAGATTCGCCGGGTTGATTACAACGAGTATGACACCCTCACCGCGCTGGAAACCTATAACCGGATTCTCAGCGAGGACCCGGATGTGGACACACTGATCTGCGTCGAGGGAACCGGTGGGCAGACGGTAGGGCTGATGCTGAACCCTGAAAATTGCAGCTTGAAAAACATTCTGGTCTTCGATCTGGCTGAGGAATCGGTGGCCGGGGCGAAAAATGGGCTGATTGATGGAATCATGGCGCAGCAGCAAAAGGAAATGGGAAGTATCGCCGTGGAGGAGATCCTGCGCCATGTGGAGCAGGGCAGCTATTCCGCTCAAAAGCACTACACACCTGTCGTATTTTACACCCAGCGGCAGCTTGAGGAGGGCGTAGCGGATGAACTCATCTGAAAAATCCCATATCAGCCGTCGCCAGTCGGTGACCTATAAGTACAGTTTGGGTTACTTTTTATTGCTGTTGATGCTGATTTTGGCCTTTGCGGTCTCCCTCATCAACGCGCAGCTGCTGACAAAGCGGTATGAGCGCACCGTCAATGAGCTGTTGGAGCTCAACGAGCTGTTCATCGACGTCGAGAATACCAACAAATATCTCTACGATTACTATGTTTTCCTGCGGCCGGCGAGTCTCGCCTCCTACCACGAACAGGAGACCTCCACCCGCAATGCGGTGGAACAGATGAT
>DXIA01000090.1 GCA_019113125.1 Candidatus Pygmaiobacter gallistercoris
CCTCGATAAAATTCATCCGAATCGAGGCGTGGGTTTGTTCCCGATCCCACGGACAACCGTCGGGGGCGCGCAGAATCCGGATAATCTCAATCAAGTCCTGCGGACCGTAATTCTCTTTGAGCGAAAACGCCATCCGGGCACCCCCCGTCAAAATACGCGCATACATATATTACCGCAAAGGGCTTTAATTTTCAAGCCTTGGCAGACCAACTTTCACTTTTCAGACAGTCAAAATCTTTTCCCCTTTAAGAGAGTTTTGCACCACAATGTGCACAGAAACAGTCCTTTTCGCCTATTTTTGCGCCGCAAACAGGACAAATCGGGGTGCAGCGGCGAGCCGCCTGTGCATTCTCCTGCGCATCGAGTTCCTTTTCCAGTTTCTCGATCGCCTGCACATATTGGTCCACCAGCGCCGGGTTCTCCTCCCCCGCCTTCTTCATTGAATAGACAAGGGTTCCCAGCTGACGCTGTGCCTTGGCGAGTTCCCGCTCGAGGCTGATCTGGTTCAGCTTGCTCTTTCCCTGCGCAGCGAGATTATCCGCAACATCCATCGCCTTTTCCGCAGCGGTGCGCGCGGCATCCATCAACTGATCCAATCTGCTCTTTTCCATCCTGTTCTCCTTTCCTGAACTATCCCGATCAGCCCAAAAACTCCTGCAGCATCGAGCTCTTCGGAATCAAGCTGTCATCCAGCGGCTCACAGAGGGAAAACGCTCCCGCCAGTTCGTACAGACGCTCTGCGTGGGGGCTGTTTTCCGGCAGCTGCCCGGTCAGCGCGGTCACCGACGGAGCGAGACAGCAGATCTCATAGCTGAACGAGGTATCCAGCAAAAGATCCGCCTCCGGCTTGAACACCTTGATAAACCGGTCCTCCCCGATGCAGACATTCTTCCACATACCGAGCGTCTTTTCGGGGCTATGTCCGCGGAATTTGCAGTCCCGCACCATCCGGCGTGCCAGCCGGATGTCCCGCGTGGGCAGGACCCGCTGCCCGTGGTGCGAGTACTCCTCCCGCAATCCGGCATAGATCTTGTAGACCTTCTCCCGCGGCAGTGACGCGGTCAGCGACGGGTTGAGCGCATGGATGCCCTCCACCACAACGACGCCGTCGTTCAGATCGAGATCGTTCCACTGCTCCTTGCGCCGCTCGGTCAGAAAATCGAACTCGGGAATCCTGGTGTGCCCGGTCTCGATCAGCTCCCGCAGGCACTGGTCAATCAGCGGAACATCGATTGCGTCGACATTCTCGTAATCCTTGCTCCCGTCCGGCAGGCGGGGATAATCCTCGAGATTTTTGAAAAAATTATCCAGCGAGATCACACAGGAATATCTGCCGTTTTTCTTGATGCAGTCGGCAAGCTTATGCGCGGTGGTCGTCTTGCCCGAGGCCGACGGTCCTGTGAGCATGACGATGCTGCGCTTTTGCTGCAGAACCTCCCGTGCTGCCGCCTCGACCCTGCTCTCATATTCGATTTCGCAGTGGCTGATAAAACTTTCCGGGGTCTGCGCCGCAGTGTTGATCAGGCCGATCTCAACCAATCGTTTCGGAATCCAGATTGCAGCCATAGAAGTCACCAATCCTTTTCTTTCTTTCCAGTATCGTATCAAATCCGGCAATATATTCCGCCGGATACTTATAGTTGAAAATCCGCTCGATCGCGGTGCCGTCAGGCTGCTTGAGTTTGGTGGATCCACCCGCTCCGGTGGAGAAGATGGTGTGCAGTTCCTCCATGATATAAATGTTGTACAGCCCAGCGTATCCCGGTTTGGTAAAGCCGGTGTTCTCGAGGTTTTGCAGCGTTCCCTTCTGCCGGTAGAGATAATAGGGCTGATAGCCCGCCCCACCCAGCAGATGGTTTTTGGCCACCATCGCCGCGACATCCTCATACTCATCCCGCGCGTGGTCGATCACGAGGTTCGACGCCCGCTTGAGGGTCAGAGTGTGCACCGTGATATTCTCCGGGCCAAGCGCAATCGCCTGTTTCAGGCTGCGCTCAAACCCCTCCACCGTGTCCTTGGGCAAACCGGCGATCAGATCCATATTGATATTCTTATGCCCGATCCGCCGCGCCGCGGCATAACAGTCGAGGATATCCTGTGCGGTATGTTTGCGCCCGATGGCGGCCAGCACCTCATCGCTGAAGGTCTGCGGGTTGATCGAGATCCGGGTGGCGCCGTATTCCAACAGCACCGACAGCTTTTCCTCATCGGTGCAATCGGGGCGGCCCGCCTCGACGGTGTACTCCTCAAGGGTGGAGAGGTCGATCTCGCTGCGGACGGTCCCCATCAGCTGGCGCAGCTGGTCGGCCGAGATCGCGGTGGGGGTGCCGCCGCCGATATAGACGGTGCAGAGTTTCAGCCCGAGCCTTCGGATCAGCCGCACCGTCTGGGCAACCTCGATGCAGAGCTTGTCGATATAGGGCTGCACCAACGCCTGCTCCCTGCCGATGGTGCGGGAGACAAAGGAGCAGTAGCTGCAGCGGGAGGGACAGAACGGAATCCCGATATAAAGACTGCAGCTATAGGGATCCAGCCGATCGATCAACGGCTGCTGGATCTTTGCAGTGGTCAGCGCGAGCTGCGCCTTCTCCGGCGCAGCGAGGCAGCGCCGGGTAAAATAGTTCGCCACCCCGGCATCGTCGCAGCCCTTTTTCCAGAGCTCGTGGACCAGCCGCACCGGGCGCACCCCGGTCAGAACCCCCCAGGGCGGACGGGTCTTGGTCTCGTCGCACAGCAGCTGATAGAGCAGCCGGCAGAGGAGAAACTCGTCACCCTCCCCGTCCTGTCTGTGTCCCAGACGAACTGCGGTGCCCGTCTCGGTGCGCAGCGCGGCCATCAGATGAAACCGGCCCGCGCGCACCGCGATCAATCCGTCGCAGCGCACCGCTTCTTTGTGGCGGGTGGCCGGGACCAAAAGATCCCCGGGCCGGGGCCGGGCATATTCCGCACGCGGCATCAGATCCCGATAGAACATGCGGGCGATGTGCTCGATCTCATAGACCGACGGCAGCCCGCTCACCGACAACAGTAACGACACGATTTCCAGTTTCCTTTCAGCGCAGATAGCGATTGGTCTTTTTTTCAGTCTCGAAGGTGGAGAACTCCTCGTGACCCGGGAGAACCTGCGGATCCCCCGCAACCCGTTCCAGCAGTTTTTTGAGCGAATTGCAGATCTCGGTAT
>DXIA01000091.1 GCA_019113125.1 Candidatus Pygmaiobacter gallistercoris
CCCCTCAAGCCTTGGTGGCTTGGGGGGCCGCTCTGAGTGCTTTCTACGCCAAAAGTCTACGGCAGAACTAAACTTCCCGCAGGGAAGTTGCGTTTTCTTATTCTGCCACACCTTGTGGAGAGACCTTTTTGTTTGGCGTGTCGCTCAGATGGCAGTCACGTTGACAGCGCGCATCTTGCTGCTGTTCTTCGGATCGGGCTCGACGTCAAAGGTGACCTTCTGGCCCTCAGCCAGGGTCTTGAAGCCCTCGGCCACGATGGCGGAGAAGTGGACAAAAACGTCGCCGCTGCCGTCGTCGTCAGAGATAAAGCCAAAGCCCTTCTGCTCGTTGAACCATTTCACAGTACCGGTGTGCATAGTAGTGCCTCCAAAAAAATTATTTCGCTTCTGTCGTACAAAAAAAAACCGCCTGCCACGTAAATCATCAGTATCGACCTACGCTGCATGCGGAGTCATTGGTACCGTCAGAATACACTGTTAGTATAGCACAGAGAAAACAAAAGTACAACTGCCGCGGGCAAAAATTTTTCGCCCCGGTTCGACCGTTTTGGGCAGGAAAATACAGGGAAGGGCCCGCGCCGGATTGGGCTTGGCGCGGGCCCACAGCAAAGGGTTTTTTGCGGCGGCGAAACCGTCGCGGTTGGATGCAAAGGGATGCATCCGCAGGAAGAGGGAGGCGGGGGACGATATGGCCAAACGCCCCCTGTTTTACCCGATGACGGGTGCTTGGTTAAGTTAGTTTTAACTAACTAACAATAGCTTACCAGATCTCTTCCCAAATGTCAATCTTTTTTTTAAAAATTCAAAATTTGAAAGGAAGATGGGCGTATGCTCGTTCTATGGATTGTGGTATAATAAAATCAAATGCGTAAGGTTAGGAGGTGAATAAAGTGGAAGTGGAACGGATGAAGAATTTTCTGATCAAATTTCTCTATTACGGTCTGTTGGTGGCGATCTTCTACTGCCTGCTCAAGTTCGTACTTCCCTTTTTCATGCCCTTTGTTCTGGCGTTTATGATTGCGCTGCTGCTCAAAACGCCGGTCAACCGGTTGTCCAAGGCGCTGCACGCCCCCAGAACACCGGTGGCGGTGGTGCTGCTGATCCTCTTTTATGTGGTGGTCGGCACCCTGCTGGCGCTGCTCAGCACCCGGGCGGTCATTGTGGTCGGGGAACAGCTGCGCTCACTGCCCGCATTTTACAGCAGCACGCTGGAGCCGGCGATCCTTCAGGTGCAGGAATGGGTGGGCGGTTTTCTCTCCCGGCTGGACCCCGAGGCGATCGCTCTGCTGGACGGGGTGGGGGACAGCCTGACCAAAGCGCTGGCCTCGGCGGTGACCGGGCTGTCCAGCCTTGCGATGCCGGCGATGACGACGGTTGCGGCCTGGGTGCCGGCCTTCTTTGTCAAGCTGCTGCTGATGATCATCTCGAGTTTCTTCTTTGTGGTGGATTACTACAAGGTGGTCAGCTTTCTCGCCCGGCTGCTGCCGCCGCGCGGACGGGAGATGCTGTTCCGGATCAAGCGCAACGGGGTGGATACCGTCTTCAAGTTCGGCCGCGCCTACGCAATGCTGTTGGGGCTGACCTTTGTTGAGCTGGCGATCGGCTTTTCACTGCTCGGGGTCCGCGCGGCGATTCTGGTCGCGCTAATCACCGCGGTGGTGGACATTCTGCCGGTGCTCGGCACCGGCACCATCCTGATCCCCTGGGGGATCTACGAGCTGATCAGCGGTCAGTTCGGGATGGGAATCGGGCTGCTGGTGCTCTATGCGCTGATCACGGTGGTGCGCCAGTCGCTCGAGCCCCGGGTGGTTGGCCGGCAGATCGGGCTCTACCCGCTCGCGACGCTGCTGTGCATGTTCGTCGGGGCACAGCTGTTCGGGTTCTGGGGCCTGTTCGGGCTGCCGATTACACTGGTCATTATCATCCAGCTGCGGCGGGAGGACCGCCAGCAGGCCGAGTCGTCTCAGACAGAAGAGCAATAACGCGTATCAACCGGCTTGCGCCACGTTGCGCAAGCCGGTTTTTTAATTGCAGCACAAATTGAGTTCGCGGCAAAGCGTCCGGTTTTGCTTGCGGTACCGAGATGGAGCGATTATAATTAATAACGTATGTCTGAATATTGCACCAAAGGTAAAAACGGGAAGGCAAGGGAAAGCAATGCTCGCAAAATACAGCGTAAAAAAGCCCTACACGGTACTGGTTGCGGTAGTTCTGGCCCTGGTATTGGGGGCGGTGTCTTTTTTCGGGATGACCACCGACCTGCTGCCAAAGCTGGAACTGCCCTATGTGGTGGTGGTCACCACCTATCCGGGAGCAGATCCCGAAAAGGTGGAAAAGACGGTCACCCAACCGCTTGAAGCAGCGCTTGGCACCGCCAGCGGCCTGAGCAGCATCAGCTCGGTGTCACAGGAAAATTCCAGCATGATCATTCTGGAGTTTGAGCAGTCGGTCAATATGGACTCGGTCATGATCGAACTGTCGAGCAGCATTGATCTGGTGCGCGGGTCGCTGGACGACACGGTCGGCAGCCCGATGCTGCTGCAGATCAGCCCAGACATGCTGCCGGTGATGGTCGCAAGTGTCGACGCGGACGGAATGGATGCCGCCGCCCTCAGCACGCTGGTCGACAAGACGATCACCCCCGCATTTGAACGGTTGGATGGGGTCGCGTCGGTCACCGGGACCGGACTGATTGAACAGAAGGTGCAGATCACCCTCGATCCCGATCGGATTGCCGCGCTCAGTCAGAAGCTGCAGAACGCGGTGATCAGCCGGATGGATGAGGCGCAGCAGCAGCTCGACGCGGGGGCGGCCGAGATCCAGCAGGGGCTTGCCGGCATTGAGGACGCCCGCAGCCAGCTTGGCTCCCAGCTCACCTCCACCGCGAGTGAGCTTGCCTCGGCGAGCGCCGAGGTGGATGCCGCGGTGGCAAACCTCTCGGCACTGCTCGCGCAGGAGACCGCCCTCAAAGCGCAGCGCACCGGCCTTGAGATGGAGCAGACCGGACTGCAGAACCTTGTTGACCAGTATGAGAAGATCGACGGACAGCTCACCGCCCTCGCCGGGGTGGGACCGCTGCCGTCCGATTTTAGCCTTCGCTGGCTGGTGGACGCGGGCGAGGAGAATTTCAACACCAACTTTCTGCCGCTGCTCACCGCCTTTGCGCCGGATCTTGCCGGCTCGATGGATTTTGCCGCATTGAGCGGGCTGCAGCAGGGCTATGATCAGGCCGTCGACCGGTTGCCCGCCATCGCGGATGCGCTTGCAAATCTTGACAACCAGCAGGCGGTCATCGACGGAATGAAACCCCAGCTCGAGGCGGGACTCGAGACGGCAAAACAGGGATACGCACAGCTCGAGAGCGGCAAGATCAGCGCCTCGGTCGGGATTGCCGAGGGCAGCGCCTCGCTCGAGAGCGCGGCACAGGGGCTGCAGCAGGCGCAGAGCGAGCTCGACACCGCCCGCGCCCAGCTCGACACCGCCCGCGAGACGGCGCTGCAGCAGGCGGATCTCTCGGCGCTGTTGACCCCCGAGATGATCAGCGGCATCCTGACCGCCCAGAACTTCTCCATGCCGGCCGGCAGCATTTCCGGAGAGGGCGAGAGCTCGATGGTGGTCAAGGTCGGCGACCAGTACCAGAGCATCGACGAACTGGCCCAGACGCTGTTGGTCGATACCGGAGACACCGGCATCGGGCAGATCCGGCTTTCGGATGTCGCCACGGTCGAGCTGACCGATAATCAGGGCGAGACCTATGCCAAGGTCAACGGCAACGACGGGGTGCTGCTCTCCTTCCAGAAACAGAGCACCGCCTCCACCGCAGATGTGGCCGACCGGCTGGGGGAGGAGATCGAGACCCTCGAGCGTGAGAACCCCGGTCTGCACATCACCCCGCTGATGGACCAGGGAGATTATATTCATATGGTCACCGACAGTGTGCTGAGCAACCTCGCGGTGGGCGGTCTGCTGGCGATCCTGGTGCTGATCTTCTTCCTCAAGGATTTCCGCCCCACCCTCATCATCGCGGCCAGCATCCCGATCAGCCTGATGGTCGCGGTGACCCTGATGTACTTCAGCAACGTCACCCTTAACCTGATCTCGCTGTCCGGCCTCGCGCTCGGGGTGGGGATGCTGGTGGACAACAGCATTGTCGTCATCGAGAACATCTACCGGCTGCGGGCGCAGGGGGTCAGTCCGGTCCGGGCGGCGATCTCGGGCGCAAACCAGGTCGCCGGGGCGATCCTTGCCTCCACCCTGACCACCGTCTGCGTTTTCCTGCCGATCGTCTTTACCGAGGGCATCTCTCGCCAGCTCTTCACCGATATGGGGTTGACCATTGCCTACAGTCTGCTGGCAAGCCTTGTGGTCGCGCTGACCCTTGTCCCCGCGCTGGGCTCGGTGGTGCTGCGCGGCTCCCGGGAGCCGCGCCGGAGCTGGTTTGACCGGATGGTCACAGGGTACGAAAAGCTGCTCAACTGGTCGCTGCATCACCGCGCGGTGGTGCTCGGCGGCGCTGCGGCGCTGCTGGCGTTCGCCTGCTTTGGCGCTGCGGTGATGGGCACCGCCTTTTTGCCCCAGATGAACAGCAACCAGATGTCCGCGACCCTGACCCTGCCGGCCGAGGCGGACAAGGAGCAGCGGACCGAAACCGCCGACGAGGTGGTCCGCCGTCTGGGCGAGATCGACGGGGTTTCGACCGTCGGCGCAATGGAGGGCGGCGGTCTGATGGGCGGCGGCGGTGACGGCGCGATCAGCCTGTATATCCTGCTTGAGGATGCCAGCCGCTCCAACACGGAGCTGGCCGATGAGATGGAACAGAAGGTCGAGGGGCTCGACTGCACCCTCGAGGTCAATGCCTCGACGATGGATCTGTCGGCCCTCGGCGGCAGCGGCATCGAGATCGAGCTGCGCGGTCAGGATCTCGATGCGCTGCGGCAGGCCGCCGAGGATCTTGCCGACAGGATCGGAGAGATCGAGGGCATCGTGGATGTTTCGACCGGTGAGGAGAGTGCGGACCAGGAGCTGCGGATCACGGTGGACAAGGACGCCGCGATGTCCCGCGGGCTCACCGTTGCGCAGGTCTATGCCGAGATCGCCGGCGCACTCGCGGGGGACAGCACCGCCACCACCCTCACCGAGGGGGAGAATAGCTATCCGGTGGTGATCGCAAAAGGGGAGAGCATCGACCGGGATGCACTGACAAATTATACCCTCACCGGCACCGGCGCCACCGGAGAGGAGCAGACGGTGAAACTCTCCGAGATCGCAAAGATCAGCGAGGAGCCGGCCCTCTCCTCGATCCGCCGGGAGAGCGGCTCCCGGGTGATGTCGGTCACCGCCGGGGTCGCAGACGGCTACAATGTCGGCCTGCTCGGCCGGCAGCTGAACACCCTGCTGGAGGACTGGCAGCCGCCTGTCGGGGTCAGTGCCGCGCTGCGGGGTGAGAACGAGACCATCACCAACGCGATGATGGATCTGCTCAAGATGATCGCCCTCGCGGTGGTCTTCATCTACCTGATCATGGTCGCCCAGTTCCAGAGCCTGCTCTCTCCGTTCATCGTCCTCTTCACGCTGCCGCTCGCCTTCACCGGCGGCCTGCTGCTGCTCTGGGTCTCGGGCTGCGACCTCTCGGTCATCGCGATGCTGGGCTTTTTGGTGCTGGCCGGCGTCGTGGTCAACAACGGCATCGTCTTTGTCGACTATGCAAACCAGCTGCGGGATGAGGGCATGGAGCGGCGGCAGGCACTGCTGCAGACCGGGCGCGACCGGATTCGGCCGATCCTGATGACCGCACTGACCACCGTGCTCGCGATGACCACGATGGCGCTCGGCATCGGGGATGGTGCCGAGATGACCCAGCCGATGGCAATCGTCACCATTGGCGGACTGAGTTATGCCACCCTGCTCACCCTCTTTGTGGTGCCGGTCATCTACGACCTGCTCGCGGCGCATCGCCGCCCGCCGGTGCAGCTTGATCCGGACGAGAGGGATGCATTATAATAGAGAAAAACACCAAACCGCCGCGGCTGATGTCCGCGGGGAAGGAGCGAACATGAAACCGAAGACTGTCCGCAAACCCCTGCCGGGGCTCGCGCTGATCTACTATCTGGTGCTGGCCATCACGATGGCGCGGGATCTTGCCAGCCTGATCGAGACCGTCCGTTTTTATCTGGAAAACTGGAACGTCGCCTATCAGACCCTTGCCGCCGCCGACCTGCTGCTGCGGGCGACCGGACTGTTGCTGGGCGGGATGATGCTCTGGTTTCTCTCCCACCGGGATCCGCGGTTCCAGCTCACCCTCATCCTCGATATTGCCAGCCGGCTGCTCTATCTGCTGATGGCGATGCTACTGCTGCGCACTGCGGCGCCGATGGCTGCGGCCTCGCTGGTGCTGTCGGCGGTCTGGTACACCTACTTCCGCTTTTCGCCGAAGTTCGCCCAGGCGATGGCACCGGATGTACCGGAAGAATCGACAGAAGAAGCGCCGGAGGAATCCGAAACGGAACAGAAATCCTGAAAAGTGTGCAAAAAAAGATCCCTCGGCAGAGGGATCTTTTTTATCTGCATTATTCCAGCGGTTCGAGTTCGGTGATCTCCTCGACCAGATCAATCGCTTTGTCCGGGGTGGTGTGCCAGCTGCCATGCCGGTAAAAGACGACCGACATTGCAGTGGAGGCCAGCCAGCCGACCGGCCAGGCAAACCAGATTCCGGTCTCTCCAAAGGCGGAGGCGAAGACCAGCGCCAGCACCACCCGCAGCAGCAGATCGGTAAAGGTGGCGGCCATAAAGGGCCCCATTGCACCGGCGCCGCGCAGGATGCCGTCCGAGACCAGTTTTGCCGAGACCACCGGATAGAAGGGGGCAAGCACCCGCAGGAAGAGGGTGCCGGTGGTGATGGCCCGGGCGGATCCCTCATCCATAAAGAATCCGACCAGCTGTCCGGCCCAGATCAGATAGATCGCCATCAGCGGGACACAGATCACCCAGACCATCCGAAGACCGGCCCAGAATCCCTGCCGTACCCTGGAATAACGGGCCGCGCCGATATTCTGCGCGGTGTAGTTCGAGATGCCGTTACCCAGTGTGGTGAAGGAGGTCACCACCATGTTGTTCAGCTTGACCGCGGCGGAGTAACCGGCGATGACCGAGGATCCAAACCCGTTGACCGTTGCCTGGATCACGATATTGCCCACCGAGATGAAACTCTGCTGCAAAATGCTCGGGACCGCGATGACGGTGATCCGGCGCAGCAGCGGGACCGAGAAGAGCGGTACCTTGCCCGCATCCGGCAGCGCGGAGAGTCGGCGCAGTACCGCAATGATCGCCAGCACACAGCTGACCCCCTGGCAGAGGAAGGTGGCCCAGGCGACGCCGGCGACCCCCATCTTGAAGGCGGTGACAAAGAGGATATCGACAAAGATATTCGAGACCGAGGAGGCCGCAAGGAAGAGGAAGGGGGTGCGGGAATCCCCGAGCGCCGAGAAGATGCCGGTGGCGATGTTGTAGAAGATCAGAAAGACCAGTCCGCCGATGTAGATCCGCAGATAGAGGGCGGAGTCGGAGAAGATCTCCTGCGGGGTGCGGATCAGCCGCAGCAGCGGCCCGCAGAGGGCCAGGCCGAGGGTGGTCAGAACAACGGTCAGAAGACCGCTGGCGATCCAGGCGGTGTAAACCGCGGTGCGCAGCTGGCGGTAGTCCTTCGCGCCGAACAGCTGGGAGACCACCACCGAGCAACCGATGTTGCAGCCGAACGCAAAGGCGATGAAGATGAGGGTGATCTCATAGGAATTGCCCACCGCAGCGAGTGCGGCCTCCCCCACGAATTTGCCCGCGACAAGGCTGTCGGCGATGTTGTAGAGCTGCTGAAAGATGATACTGGCAAACAGCGGCAGACAAAAACGCCAGAGCACCCGCTGCGGGCTGCCCACCGTAAGATCGTTGTTCATTGTTCCTCTTCCTCCTTTTTTCACAAACAGTCTTATTATAACCTTGTCACAGCTCTCTGTAAAAGATATAATTGATATCATAGACATATCAAAAAAGCATAATAAAGGGGAGAAAAAGACCGCGGCCATGCCGCGGCGGGAAGAATGATGGTCAACTACGAGTACTATCGGGTCTTTTACCATGTCGCCTGCTGCGGCAGCTTTACCGCCGCAGCCCGGGTACTGCACACCGGGCAGCCAAATGTCACCCGCACCATCGGGCAGCTGGAGCAGGCGCTGGGCTGCAGATTGTTTGAGCGCAGCAACCGCGGGGTCACCCTGACCGAGTCGGGGCGTCGGCTGCTCGGGCGGGTGGCCATCGCCTGTGAACAGCTGGAACTCGGAGAGCGGGATGTCACCGCCGGCACACAGGGTGGCACGGTACTGCTGGGTGCCACCGACACTGCGCTGCGGGGATTCCTGATCGACCGGCTGGCAGAGTACCAGCGCAGCCATCCCGCTGTGCGGCTGCGGATCCGGGGCGGCACCGCGCCGCAGGCGGTGGATGCACTGCGCCGGGGGGAGGTGGATCTCGCGGTGGTCGCTGCAGAGCCGCCCGGTCAGCAGGGAGACCTGCACCGGGTCCGGCTGCGCCGGTTTTCGGATCTGCTGATCGGCGGGCCGCAACACCGCACCCTCGCGCAGGGTCCTCTGGGGCCCAGGGAGCTGGCCCGACACCCGCTGATCCTGATGGGTCAGGGGAGCGGGACCTACGAGATGTACAGCCGGATCTACCTCGGTCAGGGGATGATCCTCCGCCCCGACATCGAGGTCGAGAGTGACGAAATAATCCCCGCGCTGGTTGCGCGGGGACTTGGGATTGCATTTGTGCCGGAATTTTTTGCGCGCCCGGGCCTGGAAGACGGCAGCCTGACCCTGCTGCAGCCCACCTTTGCGCTGCCCGGGCGAAGCATCTCCGCCTTTTGGCAGCCCTCCCGTCCGCCCGCCGGCCCGGCGGGGGAACTGCTGCGCTTTTTGGAAAAGGGAGCGATCAGCGGCGGGCCGACAGCTGATCCAGCGTGAGCGCGTCGGTGTGGGGGATCGGGTCCCAGTTTTTCTGGTGATGCAGCAGACTGACAAAGGTGATCGCGAGCCAGCTGGCGAGGAAGAGCCAGAACGAGAGAATGCTCTTGAGCATCCCCTGTGCTGGGCGGCGGTGCAGCAGGACGGCGGCAAGGGCCGCGGCACTGGAGGCAGCGGCGCTCAGCAGCACCGTACCCGCGCCGGCCGCTGCGGTCAACAGCATCGCGACGGTGGAGGGGGCGGCATGAAACAGCATCACGGCGGTGCCGAAGGCCCCGCCGACGGCGGCGGCCATCTGCACGGCGGGGGAGAGAAAGGTCATCCAGAGATCAAAGCTGATCATCCGCTTTTCACTCACCGCCTGCGCCAGCAGCCGGCTGCCGTACAGCCGCAGGCCCTGCAGGCTGCCGGTGGTCCAGCGGCGGCGCTGTTTCCAGGACTGGCGGAAGGTCAGCGGCTGCTCATCATAGATGACCGCGCCGGGCACAAACCGCACCCGCTCGCCCGCGAGCACGCACTGGGCGGAGAACTCATAGTCCTCGGTCAGGGTACGGGTCTGCCAGCCGCCCAGCCGGCGCAGCAGCGCAAAGCTGACCATAAAACCGCTGCCCCCGATCAGCGAGGAGAGGCCGATTGCCTCCCGCGCGGCGTTGTAAAACCGGCTGAGCATCCAGTAGCAGATCGAATAGCAGCCGCTGATCGCACTCTGCCGCGGGTTTTTGCTGTCCCGGAACCCCTGTGCCGCCGCGGCGCCGGCGCGGTAGGCATCGTTCATCCGGGCGAGAAAGTCGGGGTCGACGAGGTTGTCGGCATCAAATACACAGACCGCATCGGCCCAACCCTCGCCGAGCAGAAGGTCCACCGCCTGCCGCAGTGCCTCTCCCTTGCCGGTGACCTTACCGGTGGGACGCAGTACCCGCGCGCCATGGTCCAGCGCGACCTGCTCGGTGTGGTCGGTGCAGTTGTTCGGGACGACCAGCACCTCAAACAGCGCACGGGGATACCGCTGGGCAAACAGGCTGTCCAGCAGGTTGCCCAGCACCGCCTCCTCATTGCGGGCGGCGATCACCACCGCAAACCGGGTGGACGGGGCGACGACGGGATAATGGGGACGCCGGCGCAGCCCGAACAGGGCGATCACCCCAAAATATAAACTGTATGCGGCGGTCAAAAGTCCACCTGCAGCGAGTATCCAGAACAGAAAACCTCCGCGCATCGAAATCCCTCCTTCGACCGGCCTCGCCGGTCCTCATCCTGATTCTATCATTAAGACGAGGAAAAGGGAGTGATTTCTTCAAAAGGATACAAATGATTTACAGGATGGACACAATTTAATAACAGAGCACAAAATAGATCACATAGAGCCAGCCCAGCAATCCGTGAAAGATGGCCCAGCCCACCGAATGCCAGGTCGTGTAACTGACCACCATCGCCAGTGCGCAGCCGAAACTGATCCCGGAACGGGCGGTTTTGTACAGGGTGGTCTGCCGTTTCTCCTCCATTTCAATGCCTCCTGTTCCCTTTGTTTTCTTAAGTGTAGCATGCCACCCGGTTCCGGTCAAGAAACCCGGTGCGGGAGATTGTAATTTGTTCCAAATTTCAGTAAGATAGAAAAGAACAACACAGAGGGAGGCGGATCACATGAGAACAGGGGCGCCGCGGCGGGACAACCTGTATTATGCGGCAAATCTGATCGGGCTGGCGGTGATCGGCTACCGGCTGCTCGGCGAGCTGCTTCAGTTTCTGCTGTCCTCGGTCCTCGGGGCGAATCTGGCCGATGGAAAGGCTCTTCCAGTAGCAGTGGGGGTGCTGCTCAACGGCCTGTTTGCCGCGATCAACCTTGCGCTGCCCACCCTCTGGCTGCGCCGGGCGGCCCGTCCGCTCGCACCCGCACCGCTTGCACTGCGTCGGCCCGGCAGGGTCGCGCTGGTCGCGCTGCCGCTCTTTCTCTGCTATACCACCCTGTGCAGCGTTGCGGCGAATCTGCTGCGGATGCTGCTCGGACTGGGCGGATACACCCCGCCCTCCGGCGTCACGCTCCCTGAGGGGGCGGGACCGCTGGCCCTCGCCTTTCTCTCGATCTGCGTGATCCCGGCCATCGGGGAGGAACTGCTTTTCCGCGGCACCATTCAGCGGCTGCTCGCCCCCTACGGCGATTGGTTTTCCATCATCGTCAGCTCGGTTTTTTTCGCCCTGCTCCACGCCGATCTCTCCCAGATTCCCTCGATCTTCGCCCTCTCGCTGTTTCTGGGATATCTCGTCGCCGCCTACGGCAATGTCACCGATGCGATGCTGCTGCACTTTTTCAATAATCTGTCCGGTTTTCTGCAGCTGTGGGCCCGCCAGCAGATGGACGGCACCAATGTCATGGCGCTCACCGCAATCCTGTTCAGCATCTATTTTGCCGCCGGGCTCGGGGCGCTGGTCGTGGTGCTGCGCCACCGGCCGCTGCCGAAACTGCCCCGTTATCCCACCCGCAAAAATCGGATGGGACGCACCGAGCGGGTGCTCAGCGCCCCCTTCTTTACGATCACCCTGCTGCTGCTCGTGCTGACCTGTGTGATGGAGTATTTCAGATGATGGATCAACAACAGAAAGACGCGTATTTTATGGGCCTTGCCCTCACACTGGCCCGCCGCGCCGCTGCGCTCGGGGAGGTTCCGGTCGGGGCGGTGGTGGTCCGGGACGGTGAGGTGGTCGGCGAGGGGTACAACCTGCGGGAGAGCGGAAAGAGCGCGCTGGCCCACGCCGAGCTCATTGCCATTCGGGATGCCTGTCGCCGGCTCGGGGGCTGGCGGCTGTGGCAGTGCGACCTCTATGTCACCCTCGAGCCCTGCCCGATGTGCACCGGCGCGGCGATCAACAGCCGGCTGGTGCGGGTTGTCTACGGTGCGCGGGATCCCCGGGCCGGCTGCTGCGGCAGCCTGATCGATCTTACCGCGCTGCCCTTCAACCACCGCCCTCAGCTGGTCGGCGGGGTACGGGAGGAGGAATGCGCCGCCCTGCTGCGTCAGTTCTTTGCGGATCTGCGCCGCGCGCGGGCGGAGAGAAAGGAGCGGCTAAAGCCATGATCGCGGTTTGGATCGTCGGAGGTGTATTTCTCTTCGTCGGCCTGCTCTATGCGCTGCCCCGGTATCTCCGGCTCATCTGCTGCCGGGCAAAGACACAGGGAATCCTGATCACCGCCCGCAGCGCGCCGGGCACAGGCCCCCAGCCGGTCCGCGCGGGCTATCGTTATCTTGTGGATGGGGTGGAGTATACCGCATCGACCGGCTGGACGAACTTCGGCGCTTTTCGGGTCGGAGAGCCGCGCGAGGTCCGATACGATCCCCGCCATCCGCACCGGTCCTATCTGCCCTGGAGCGGACAGCTCCTGGGCTGCCTGCTCGGGACGGTTTTCGCCCTGACCGGGGCGGCGGTGCTCCTCGCCGGACTCTGGCTGCAGCACATCTTATAAAAGGAGGACGGCGGGAATGTGAATTCCCGCCGTCCTCTTTTCGCAGTGTTTCAGTTGACGATATTCTTCGGCTTTCCATCGAGAAAGCTGCGGAAATTGTCGGTCACGATGGCCGACAGCCGCGCGAGCGATTCGGCGGTTGCCCAGGCAATGTGGGGGGTGATCAGCGCGTTGTCGCAGCCCAGCAGCGGATTGTCCGGCCGGATGGGTTCGACCCCGACCACATCGGTGCCGAAGAATCCCAGATGGCCGCTGTGCAGCGCCCGAGCGACGGCGGCATCATCCGCCAGTGCGCCGCGGGCGGTGTTGATCAGGATCGCGCCCTCCTTCATCTTGGCCAGCGCCGCATCTCCGATCATGCCCCGGGTGGCATCGGTGGCCGGGCAGTGCAGGGTGACGATGTCGCTCACCGCCAGCAGTTCGTCCAGCGACAGGAAGGTGACACCGTCCGATGCGTATTCCGGGCGGACGGTGCGGGTGTGGCAGACAACCTTCATCCCAAACCCCTGTGCGATCCGGGCCACACGTCGCCCGATGCTGCCGTAGCCGACGATGCCGATCGTTTTGCCGGCCAGCTCCCGCTGCGGGGTGATGCCGTACTGCGGCTTGATGTCGGTCTGCCAGCAGCCGCCCTTGATCGCCCGGTAGTACCGGTCGGGACACTGGCAGATCGAGAGCAGCAGCGAAAAGACATGCTGCGCAACCGAGTCGGTCGAATAGCCGGGCACGTTTGCAACCGGCACGCCGTGCCGCCGGCAGGCGGCAATATCGAGACTGTCGGTGCCGGTGGCGGTCAGGCCGATCCAGCGGATCTTCGGACAGGCATCGAGCACCGCGTCATCGATATAGGTTTTATTGACCACCACAAACTCGGCATCGCCGATCCGCTCGGCTGCCTTATCATAGGGAGTCCGGGGCCAGGCATCCACCTCGTCCACCAGCGCGGCCAGTCCGCTCCAGTCAAGATCTCCCTCGTTGAGTGCATACGAATCCAGAATCACCAGTTTCATTCTGTTCCTCCTGCGGGCCGGGACTCTCCCGGTTGGTCTCACCGTCACGGATCAGCAGCAGGCTGCCGTCCGCCTCCAGCGCAACGCCGCGCCAGCCCTCTTCCAGCCGCCGGCCGACAAGCCGGGTGTCAGCGGGGTCGAGGCGCAACTCATGCCCCTTATTATAATCGGTTTGACTGCGCGATGCAAGCAGCAGCCAGCAGGGACACAGCCGCAGCAGCGGCCGCAGTCCGACGAGAACGAACCCCGCCGCGAGAAAGGGGGCAAGCCCTGCCCGGGCGCGCACCGGCAGCGCGGTGAATACGCCGCCACGCCGGTAGGCCGCCGCCCGCTCAAGACTCAGCTGTGCCAGTGCACCCAGCAGCTCTCCGGCACCCTCGGCAACCGCCGGCGCCCAGATCAGCATCTGTCGGCGGGGGAGGACGGGGAAATTTCCGGTCAGTGCCGCGGGGTCAACGCAGAGCCGACAGGGGGCGTCGAGCGGCAGAAAAATGCCGCAGCAGCGCAGCGCCTCACCCGAAAACCATCCCCAGAGCTCCCCCTGTACCAGTGCGGCGTGAAGCTCGGCAAAGGTCGGCCGGGCGTCCTGCGGAAGCGCGGTGCGGTTGAGCACATCCAGCGCCGGCAGGTCGGCGGCGAGCAGACGGCGGCAGGTGATTTTGGGGGACAGATCGAATGTTTGCTGGTTCACGGCGATTCCCTTCCTCTCCGCCCGCAGCATGCGGGCAAAACGCGAATTTGAGCCGCGAGATACCGCCGCCCTTCCTCTTATTTTATGCGCGGGGTTCCGGTTTCTTGCCGCCGGGCAGTGGATTTTTGATAGAAAATCGTATATAATGAAAAAAACTGCCCCTCCGGGCGGCATACAACGGAAGGAGACGCACGGATGAGGGGCGTTGGGCGAACAATACTGAAAATCTTCGGCGCGTTTGTGCTGATTGCGGTGGCGGCGGTGGCGAGTCTGCTGATCAAGGAGACACTGGACTCCACCGATCCCGAGAACAATATGCCGCTGATCGAGGCCTCGGTCGGCTACACCAAACTCAATGTGGTCCGGGCGAATTTTGAGTGGAACTTTATCACCCGGACCGTCTATGGTCCCGCCCTCTCGGATGAGCAGGGGGACATCCCGCTCGCACCGCTGGAGGTCACCCCCAACACCCGTCTTGTCGTGGTGATGAGCAACCCAAACTATCTCTCGATGAAGATCTCGCGGGCGGACGGGCTGTCCGATATCAATTATATTGAGCTGTATGGAGATGAGATCCTCACCCCCTCGGTGCCTGGAATCTATAAATACAAGATCGAGGTTGCCTACAAAAAGGGGAGCCTGCTGTATTATACCGCCGTCAAGGTGGTCGGCTCCACCATTTTTTCGTCCGAAGAGACAGATTGATCTGAAAAAGGGTCGAAACGGGATTCCGTTTCGACCCTTTTATTTTGCAGGTGTTTTTAAAGCGGCGGCCTGCTGCCCCCATTGACTTTGTGAGCTTGGGTGTGCCGCATGCTTTGCTGTCGGGTTATCTGGGCTGTAACGAGTCGACCATCTGTCTGATCATATTTTGCGGTACCGGAATGGGCGCCTCACCACAGCTGCTTTTTGTTTGTCAACCGGACAGGAAAAACTGTTTTCAATATAAGGACATTTGTAATCCTATCAAAAAAAGATTGGCTTTTTTGTCCGCGATTCTTGCAGTTTTGCCGTATTTTTCGAGACAAAAATCCGGTACAATAAAGGGACAGGAAACAACTGAGAAAATGAAAGATGGAGGGAGAAAGGCATGGCGCGTGTATACAACTTCAGCGCGGGCCCCTCGATGCTGCCGCTTGCGGTGCTCGAACGGGCGCGGGATGAGCTGCTGGATTACGCCGGCAGCGGGCAGTCGGTGATGGAGATGAGTCATCGATCTGCGGTCTACGACGCCATCATCAAGGATGTCGAGCTGCGGCTGCGCCGGGTGCTCGCAATTCCCGACAATTATAAGGTCGGCTTTTTCCAGGGCGGGGCATCGACCCAGTTCGCGATGGTGCCGCTCAACCTGATGACCACCGGCGAGGCGGACTATGTGGTGACCGGCAACTTCTCAAAGAAGGCGGCGCAGGAGGCGGAGAAGTTCGGCAAGGTGCATATCGTCGCCTCGAGCAAGGACCGCAACTTCACCTACATTCCGTCTGAGATCCACTGCACCGAAAATGCGAGCTATCTGCACATCTGTGAGAACAACACCATCTTCGGCACCCGGTATCCGACACTGCCGGATACCGGTGATGTCCCGCTGGTCGCCGATATGAGCAGCTGCATCCTCTCCCGGCCGACCGATGTCTCAAAATACGGCCTGATCTACTTCGGGGTGCAGAAGAATGTCGCCCCGGCCGGCATGGCGGTGGTGATCGTGCGGGAGGATCTGCTGGGCCATGCCGGCCCGTCGGTGCCGACCATGCTCAACTACCAGACCATCATCGATGCGGGCAGCATGTACAACACCCCGCCCTGCTGGTGCATCTATATGATGGGGCTGGTGCTGGAGTATCTCGAGGAGGAGGTCGGCGGTCTGGCCGAGATGGAGCGGCGCAACAACGAGAAGGCAGCGCTGCTCTATGATTATCTTGACAGCCAGAGTTTCTTCCAAAATCCGGTGGAAAAGCCGTTCCGCAGCATCATGAATGTCACCTTCACCAGCCCGTCGCAGGAGCTGGACAAAAAGTTCTGCAAAGAGGCCGAGCAGCGTGGACTTGTCAACCTGAAGGGACACCGGCTGGTCGGCGGGATGCGGGCCTCGATCTACAATGCGATGCCGATCGAGGGGGTCCGTGCGCTGATTGACTTCATGCGGGAATTTGAAAAGGAGAATGGGTGAGCGTATGTATCATGTTATGACCTTGAACAGCATCTCCCCCAAGGGGGTGGAGCGGCTGCCGGCCAGCCTGTTCCAGCTGACCGATGATCCCGCGGAGGCGGCGGGGATTCTGGTGCGCAGCCAGAACATGCAGGAGATGGAGCTGCCCGAAGGGCTGCTTGCGGTGGCGCGGGCGGGCGCCGGGACCAACAATATCCCGATCGACCGCTGCACTGCGCAGGGGATCGCTGTCTTCAACACCCCCGGCGCAAACGCCAACGCGGTCAAAGAGCTGACAATTGCGGGGCTGGTACTCGCCAGCCGCAATATTGCCCCCGCGCTCTCCTGGGTCTCGACCCTCGCGGGGGAGGGGGAGGCGGTCGGCAAGCTGGTCGAGAAGGGAAAGAGCCGGTTCGTCGGCCCGGAGCTCGCCGGCAAGCGGCTGGGGGTCATCGGTCTGGGCGCGATCGGGGTCAAGGTTGCAAACACCGCCACCCACCTCGGGCTGGAGGTCTTCGGCTATGATCCCTACATCTCGGTCGAGTCGGCCTGGAATCTCTCGCGCAATGTCGTCCACTGCGTCAACCTCAACGACCTCTACCGGCAGTGCGATCTCATCACCATCCACGTACCGGTCACCCGGGAGACCACCGGGTTTATCAACAATGAGGCGATTGCCCAGATGAAACCCGGGGTGCGGATTGTCAATTTCGCCCGGGGTGAGCTGGTGGACGAGGGCGCGATCCTCTCGGCGACCCACAGCGGCAGGGTGGCCTGCTATGTCTGCGATTTCCCCAGCGCGGCGCTGATCGGGCAGCCCGGCGTAGTCACGCTGCCGCATCTCGGCGCCTCCACCCCCGAGAGCGAGGAGAACTGCGCGGTGATGGCGGCGGAGGAGCTCAAGGATTATCTGCTCAATGGCAACATCCGCAACAGCGTGAATCTGCCGGATGTGGAGCTGCCGCGGGTCGGCGGCAGCCGGGTCTGTGTGCTGCACCGCAACATCCCCGGCATGCTGTCCGGCATCACCGGCGCGGTCAGCGACGCGTCGCTGAACATCGAGAATCTGGTCAACAAGGGGCGGGGAGAGATCGCCTACACCATGCTGGATGTCTCCGGCAGTGTCGGCGGGGCGGTTGTCAACCGGCTCAAGGGTCTTGCGGGGAGCATCCGGGTGCGGATCATCTGAAAAAGGAACAGGGCGGCGGGACGCGCAATCCCGCCGCCCTTTTGCTAAAAAAATGCTGCAATCGCCTTGACGCCGGGTATATAATAGGGATTATGGGGGATAACGCCCCAGAGAACCAAAAAAGGAAAGACGTGAAGTAAAAGATGACAAAGATTGATATTTTCTCGGGCTTTCTTGGCGCGGGGAAAACGACCCTGATCAAGAAACTGATCCGGGAGGTCTTCACCGGCGAGAAACTGGTATTGATTGAGAACGAGTTCGGTGAGATCGGGGTTGACGGGGGCTTTCTCAAAGAGTCCGGCATCCAGATCACCGAGATGAATTCCGGCTGCATCTGCTGCAGCCTGGTGGGTGATTTCGGCCGTGCACTCGAACAGGTGCTTGACCAGTACCACCCCGACCGGATCCTCATCGAGCCCTCCGGCGTCGGCAAGCTGTCGGACGTCATCCGGGCGGTGCAGCGGGTCGCGGATCACGCTCCGATTGCCCTCAACAGCTTTACCACCGTCGCCGATGCGACCAAGTGCCGGGTGTATATCAAGAACTTCGGCGAGTTCTATGACGATCAGGTCAGCCACGCCAACACCATCATCCTCAGCCGCACCGGCGGGATGGACGAGGCGAAACTCGAAAAGGCGGTCGCGCTGCTGCGGGAGAAGAACGCCACCGCGACCATCATCACCACCCCGTGGGAGGAGCTGTCCGGTGACCAGATCCTCGCCGCGATGGAGCGCCGCACCACCCTCGATCAGGAGCTGAAACTGCTGGCGGAGGAGACCGCGGCGGAGCATCATCACGACGATGACGAGTGCGATGACCCCGAGTGCAGCTGCCATGATCACGATCATGAGCATGAGCATGATCACGAGCATGAGCATCACCATCATCATGATGACGGCGAGTGCGACGATCCCGAGTGCAGCTGCCACCATCACCATGACCACGAGGGACATGAGCATCACCATCATCACCACGCTGACGAGGTTTTCACCAGCTGGGGCATGGAGACGCCTCGCAAGTACACCGAGGCGGAGCTGCGGTTCGCGCTGGAGGCCCTCACCGATGCGGTCAGCTACAGTGTGGTGCTGCGGGCCAAGGGCATTCTGCCCGCGTCCGACGGCGAGTGGCTGCACTTTGACTATGTCCCGGGCGAGATCGATATCCGCCGGGGTCCCGCCGATGTGACCGGCCGCCTCTGCGTGATCGGCTCCAAGCTGGATGAGGAGAACCTCACCGAGCTGTTCCATCTGGCCTGAGGGGAGGGGAACGGATGATCCCGCTTTATCTGTTCACCGGCTTTCTCGATGCCGGCAAGACCAGCTTTATCCAGGAGACGATGGCGGATCCTCGCTTTTCCAGCGGGGAGAAGACCCTGCTGCTCCTCTGCGAAGAGGGAGAGGAGGAGTACGATCCCAAGAAATTTGCCGGCGGAGAGAATGTCACCATCGTGACCATCTCGGATCAGGCGGAGATGACCGCCCAGTATCTGCGCAACCTCACCGCGAAGTACCACAGTGACCGGGTGGTGCTGGAGTACAACGGAATGTGGCCGATGTCGGTGCTCATCACCAACATGCCCCGCAACTGGCAGCTCTACCAGCACATCATGGTTGCAGATGCCGGCAGTTTTGCCCTCTACAACGCGAATATGCGCTCGCTGGTGGTCGAGCGGCTGGCCAGCGCCGAGATGGTGCTCTTCAACCGCTGCAGCCCCGACACCGATAAGGAGGAGCTGCATAAGATTGTCCGCTCCACCAACCGGCGCACCGATATCATCTATGAATATCCCGACGGCAATGTCGAATACGACGAGATCGAGGATCCATTGCCCTTTGACATCGAGGCGGATCCGGTCGAGATTGCGCCGGACGACTTTGGGCTGTGGTATATGGACATCACCGACGATCCTCAAAAGTATGCCGGCAAGCGGGTGAAGTTCCTCGCTCAGGTCGCGCAGTCGCCCCGGGTGCCGAAGGGGGCGTTCGCTGCGGGCCGGTTTGTGATGACCTGCTGTGTGGAGGACATCACCTTTGTCGGTCTGGTCTGCAAGTATGAGAAGGCGGCGAGCCTCAAGAGCCGGGACTGGGTCACCGTCACCGCCCGCATCAAGCTGGAGTATGCGGCCATCTACGGCGGCAAGGGACCGGTGTTGGTGGCGGAGTCGATCGAACCGGCACAAAAGCCGGAGCAGGAGGTCGTCTATTTCAGCTGACCGAAAAAACAACAAAAAAAGGATGCCCTAAAGGTGTGGCAGGATAAGAAAACAACGGTTCTGCCGTAGACTTTTGGCGTAGAAAGCACTCAGAGCGGCCCCCCAAGCCACCAAGGCTTGGGGGGCCGCTCTTCACACTTTCTCCATCCAAAATTCTGAGGCAGAACTGCAAAGCA
>DXIA01000092.1 GCA_019113125.1 Candidatus Pygmaiobacter gallistercoris
CCTTTTCAGCGCAAAGGTCCGCGGGGGGACAAAATCTTCCAAAGGCAGTTTCCCCGCCCACGGGAGAGCGGGGGGGGTTCGTCCCGACGCGCCCCTGCGCGCATCATGGCGTTTTCTGGCCGGAGGAGGAGCCGGAGGACGCCGAAGAGCGGATCGCGGCCTCTTCCTCCTCGGTCGGGCTGGAGAGGTCGAGTTTCTGCGGGGTGTACCAGTCGATCGCCTCCTCATCCGTCTCGAGCTCGTACTGATCCCAGACCGCGGCGCCCTCGGCCCGGAACGCGTCCCCCCGCATCTGCCAGAGAACCGAGGGGCGCAGCGCCTCGAAATCCTCCTCGGTCTCCCAGTTGGGCAGCCGGTGGAAGAGCAGGATGAACTGCCCGTCCTCATAGCTGCCGCAGTCGCCGATCGCGGTTTCGAGGATCGCGGCGGTCAGCTTTTTCTCGCTCTCCCCGCCCGCGCTGCGGGAGAGATAGGTGGAAAAGAGATAGCTGTCGGTGTTTTCGAGATCCGGAGCCGAAAAATCCCCCAGTGCATAGGCGCCGGACACCGCGTCGGCACAGGCGGCGGCAAAGGTTTTGCCGCCTTTTCGCACCTCCCGCAGCGCGCTGCGGGCGAGGGACTGCACCTGCTGGAGCGTCTCCTCCTCCATCGCCTTCCCGCTTGAGTCAAAGCAGGGCAGCTGGGTGTACTCGATCAGCACAAATTCATCCTCGAGATACTGGCGGATCTCCTCATCCGAGAGATCGGCGCAGTACTGCCCGAACAGCGCGTTCTGCCGGGCGGTGTCGAGCTGATAGGCCAAAAAGGTATCCTTGTCGACCCCGTTGCGCAGATAGACCGCGCCGGCGCTCTGCCAGCTCGTCTCGCTCCTGCGGTCGAGCTCCTGCTGCTCGGCCTCGGTGAAGGAGAGCCCCTGCTGCGCAAACTGCTGGTTGTAGTACCGGCGCTGCCGCAGCAGCTCGAGGGTGTTGCGGTTGATCCACTCGATCACATTGATCCCGTCAATCGTATCGGCGAGGGAGCTGACCTGCTGTGACGCCTCGAAATAGCTCTGGATCTGGTACATCCGGTAAACCGCGGGGGTGATCTTCTCCCCATCCAGCGTGAGCACCGCGTCGAACGCCTTTTCCCCGCAGCCGAACAGCAGGCCGGCGCAGAGCAGCACCGAGGAGAAGACGGCGAAAACAGACTTTGTTTTCAGGCAAACCACCTCACAGACAGGTAACAAAATGGTTACAGTACAAAATTATTATAGAACAAAACCCGATGCTTTGTAAAGCGGGCGCGGACAAAAAAAGCGGCCCTGCCGCGCAGAGGGCAGGACCGCATCGGGCGGGATCAGGAGCCCGCGGTTTCGAGCAGATCAAAGACCCGGCGCATCACCCGGATCGGCTTTTCGCCCTCCGCGACCCGGACGGCGAGATAGGGCTTGGCGCTGCGGTTGACCGAGATCCGGCCCGGCATTGCGCGGGTCAGCGGACCGAGGTCCTGCCGCTCGAGCTGGTCGGAGTACATCAGCAGCACCTCCCGCCGCTGACCGATCTCGTAGAACCCGAGCTTTGCCGCGACGATCCGGATCAGCGAGATATCCACAAGGCCCCGCACCGCCGCCGGCGGCTCGCCGTACCGGTCGTCCAGCTCGTCGAGCACATCGTCGGCGTCGGCCTGGGTCTCGATCGCGGCGATCCGCTTGTAGGCCTCGATCCGGCCCGCCGCGTCCGGGATATACTGCTCGGGGATATAGGCGTCCACCGTCACGTCGATCAGGCAGTCGCTCTTGTCCGGCGGCGCGGCCTCCCCCTTGAGGGCGGCCACCGCCTGGCCCAGCAGCTTGACATAGAGATCATACCCCACCGTCTCCATGTGGCCGTGCTGGCTCTGCCCCAGCAGGTTGCCGGCGCCGCGGATCTGCAGGTCCCGCATCGCGATCCGGAACCCCGACCCGAAGGCGGTGAACTCCCGAATCGCCGACAGCCGCTTTGCCGCCACGTCGGTGAGCACCTTTGCCGGGCGGAAGGTGAAGTAGGCGTAGGCCTTGCGGCCGCTGCGCCCGACCCGGCCCCGGATCTGGTAGAGCTGGGACAGCCCCATCCGGTCGGCGTCCTCGATGATCAGGGTGTTGCAGTTGCGCACATCCACCCCGGTCTCGATGATGGTGGTGCAGACCAGGATGTCGATCTCCCCGTCCAGCAGTTTCTGCCAGACGCTGGAGAGCTGCTCCTCGGTCATCTTGCCGTGGGCGGTGGCGATCCGGGCCCCCTCGGGGGCGAGCTTTGCCACCCGGGCGGCGCAGCTGTCGATGGTGTCCACCCGGTTGTACAGGTAGTAGACCTGACCGCCCCGCCCGAGCTCCCGGGCGATCGCCTGGGCGAGCACCCCCGGGTCGTACTCCAGCACAAAGGTCTCGACCGGCTGGCGCTCAAACGGCGGCTGCTCGATGGTGCTCATGTCCCGGATGCCGCTCATCGCCATGTTGAGGGTGCGGGGGATCGGGGTCGCCGAGAGGGTCAGCACATCCACGCCGGGGAAATTCTCCTTCAGCTTTTCCTTGTGCCGCACCCCGAACCGCTGCTCCTCGTCCACGATGATCAGCCCGAGGTCCTTGAAGTGGACGTCCTTCTGCAGCAGCCGGTGGGTGCCGACCACGATGTCGACGGTGCCCTCCTTCAGCCCCCGCAGCGCGTCCCGGATCTGCTTTGGGGTGCGAAAGCGGGAGAGCATCGCCGCCTTGACCGGATAGGCCTCCATCCGCTGCAGGATGGTGTTGTAGTGCTGCCAGGCGAGGATGGTGGTGGGCACCAGGATCGCCACCTGCTTGCCCCCCATGATCGCCTTGAAGGCCGCCCGCAGCGCCACCTCGGTCTTGCCGACCCCGACGTCGCCGCAGAGCAGCCGGTCCATCGGCCAGGGGTGCTCCATGTCCTTCTTGATCTCGGCGGCGGCGGCGAGCTGGTCGTCGGTCTCCTCGTACGCAAACCGGGCCTCAAAGTCCCGCTGCCAGTCCCCGTCGGCCGGGAAGGCAAACCCCCGGGCCGTCTTGCGCCGGGCGTAGAGGTCGAGCAGCTCCTTCGCCATCTCCTGGGTCGCCTTCCTGACCTTGGTCTTGGCCCGGACCCAGTCGGTCCCGCCGAGCTTTGCCAGCCTGACCTTCTCCCCGTCGCCGGGGGCGGTGTACCGGCTGATCAGGTCGAGCTGGGTGACCGGCACAAACAGGGTGTCCGCCCCGGCGTACTGGATCTTGATGTAGTCCTTGACCACCCCCTGCAGGTCCAGCCGCTCGATCGAGGTGTAGATGCCGATGCCGTGGTTCTGGTGGACGACATAGTCCCCCGGCTTGAGCTCCTCGAGGCTGGAGAGCCCCTTGTTCTTTTTGCGGGCGCGGCGGGGGGCATCCTCCACCTTCTGCCGGCGGGAGGTGATGACCGCGAATTTGGCAAACGGATAGTCGGTGCCGGCCGAGAGGTGGCCGGTCAGCACCGCCACCGCCCCGGCCGAGGGGACGGGATCCCCCTGCGCCGCGACGGCGGTCAGCCCCGCCGCCGAGAGGTCCCGGGCCAGCGCGGCAGCAGCCCGGGGGGTGCCGGCGAGCACCGCGCAGAAGTAGCCGGCCGCGCGGTAGTTCTCGAGGTCCTCCACCAGCGTCTTGACCTCGCCGCCCCAGGCCGGCAGCGCATGGGCGGTCACGCTGACCAGCTCCTTGGGGGAGAAGTCCGGCAGGGTGCGGGAGAAGTTCTCGCAGACCACCGTCGGCGCGCGCTCGGTGCGCCGCACCAGCGCCTCATACTCCTCCCACAGCCCGCAGAGCTCGGCGGTCAGCACCTTCTGCTCGAGCAGCGCCTTGAGCTCCTCCCCGGTGCGGAAGGAGAGGGCGCGGGAGGCCTCCCGCAGCGCGCTGGGCTCCTCGATGAAGAAGAGCGGCTGCTCAAAATAGTCCAGCACCGTCGCCGGCTCGGGATACCGCAGCGCCAGGTACTTGTCCATGTTCTCCGGCATGGTGCCGGCGTCCAGCAGCGCGAGGTCCTGCTCCATCACCGCCTCCAGCTGCTCCCGCTTGCGCCCGCGCAGCCCTGCCGCCGCCCGCCGCAGCAGCGCCGCGGCCTCGGCGGGGTCCGCAAAGAGGGTCTCCCGGGCGGGGGAGAGGTAGACCTTCTTCAGCTGCACCTCCCGCCGCTGGGTCAGAAGGTCGAACCCCGACATCGTGTCGATCACATCGCCCCAGAACTCGATCCGGGCGGGGCGGTCCATGTCGGGCGGGTAGAGGTCGACGATCCCGCCCCGCACGCTGAACTGGCCGGGCCCCTCGACCCGGTCCCGCCGGTGGTAGCCGGCCGAGACCAGCCGGGCGATGAGGTCCTGCTGCCTGAGGGTCTGCCCCTCTTTGAGGGTCAGGGTGTTGGACTCGAACGCGGCGCGGGGGACGGTGCGCTGCAGCGCGCCCTCGAGCGGCAGCGCCAGCAGGTTGCACCGGCCCCCCACGATGTTGCCCAGCACCGCGAGCCGCCGGTACTCGAATTCCCGGCTCTGGCCCAGCGTCGGGCGCAGCGCGAAGTCCCGCGCCGGACAGACCTCGCTGCGGGCGCCGAAAAAGGCCGCGTCGGCGGCAAAGCGGGCGGCGGCGGCCTCGGTCGCGGTGAGCACCACGGCGGGCCGGTTCAGGTCGGCGGCGAGGGCCGCGGCGACCTGGGCGCGGGCGGCCGGCGGCATCCCGAACAGGGCCACCGGGGAGCGGCCGTCGCGCAGGGCCTCCCGCAGCCGCCTGTATTCTGATGTGAGACGAAGTGGCTGTTCCAGCATGGGATCCACCCTTTCCGAAAAAATATAATGTCCGCGCGCGGGCCGGCGGGAGGATCCCCGCACAGCGCCGCGGACGGCTGCCCCCGGCCGGGTCTCAATCCCGCGTTCAGCGGGTGTTGTACCGGTTCATCGCCTCGCTGATCCTCCCCTCCACGATAAGGGATGCGGCGGCGCAGATGTCGTCGAACCGCGCGAAGATCTCCTTCCGGTCGGCGGCGCTGAAGTCCGAGAGGACGAAGTCGGCGAGATCCGCCTCGCCGCCCCGGCGCTCCCCGACCCCGATGCGCACCCGGGGAAACTCCTGGCTGCCCAGCGCGGCGATGATGCTCTTGATGCCGTTGTGCCCGCCCGCCGAGCCGGAGGGACGGATCCGCAGCCGGCCGGGGGAGAGGGCGATGTCGTCGTAGAGCACCAGCACCTGCGCCGGGGCGAGGTGGTAGAACCGGGCGGCGGCGCCCACCGCGTTGCCCGACAGGTTCATAAAGGTCTGGGGTTTCATCAGCAGCACCCGGTGGCCCTCGAGCTGGGCCTGCCCGGTCAGCGCCTGGAACTTTGCCCGGGTCACCGGGCAGCCGAGCCGGTCGGCCAGATGGTCCAGCGCCAGAAAGCCGGCGTTGTGGTGGCTGTGCTCGTACTGCCGGCCGGGGTTGCCCAGCCCGACGATCAGAAATTCGATTCCGGAAGGCTTTTTAAAAAACATGACGCGCTCCTGTAAAAGATGGATGCGGGAAAGAAAAATGCGGCGCTGTGAGGTGTGGCAGGATAAGCAAACAACGCCGTAAAAAGGCCGCTTTTGCGCGGCTGCGGCGTCAAACCACCTCGACAACCACAAAGGGTGCCTTCGGTGCTTTTCCTTGCACCCGCATCAAAACCGACCTTTTTACGGTGCCCTGCAGTTC
>DXIA01000093.1 GCA_019113125.1 Candidatus Pygmaiobacter gallistercoris
GATCAATTTGAGCAAACGCTATCTGTACCTGTTCAAAGAGGGCCACGAGGCCTTCGGCGGTGACCAGACCACCATGAAGAACATTCTGGGCGGCAAGGGCGCCGGTCTGGCCGAGATGACCAACGCCGGCATGCCGGTTCCGCAGGGCTTCACCATTACCACCGAGGCCTGCACCCAGTACTATGCCGACGGCCGTGAGATCAACGAGGAGATCAAGGCCGACATCTTCAAGTACATGGGCCTGCTGGAGGAGATCACCGGCAAGAAGTTCGGCGACATCGAGAACCCCCTGCTGGTTTCGGTCCGTTCCGGCGCCCGTCAGTCGATGCCCGGCATGATGGACACCATCCTCAACCTCGGCCTGAACGACGAGTCGGTTGAGGGTCTTGCCAAGAAGACCAGCAATCCCCGTTTCGCCTATGACTGCTACCGCCGTTTTATCCAGATGTATTCCGATGTTGTCATGGAGCTGGGCAAGAGCTTCTTCGAGGAGAAGATCGACGAGATGAAGGCTGCCAAGGGCATCAAGGAGGACATCGAGCTGACCGCTGACGACCTCAAGGAGCTGGTGGCCCAGTTCAAGGCCATCTACCTCGAGAAGGAGGGCAAGGAGTTCCCGCAGGATCCCAAGGAGCAGCTGATCGGCGCCGTCAAGGCCGTCTTCCGCAGCTGGGACAACCCCCGCGCGAACGTCTACCGCAAGATGAACGAGATCCCCTACGAGTGGGGCACCGCGGTCAACGTCCAGCAGATGGCGTTCGGCAACAGCGGTATGCGCAGCGGCACCGGCGTCGCCTTCACCCGCAACCCCGCCACCGGCGAGAAGAAGCTGATGGGCGAGTACCTGATCAACGCGCAGGGCGAGGACGTCGTCGCCGGCATCCGCACCCCGTCCCCGATCAGCAAGCTGCACGAGGAGATGCCCGAGGTCTACGACCAGTTCGTTGAGATCGCCGGCCGCCTCGAGGCTTACTACAAGGACATGCAGGATATGGAGTTCACCATCGAGGACGGCAAGCTCTTCATGCTGCAGACCCGCAACGGCAAGCGCACCGCGCAGGCTGCCCTGCAGATCGCCTGCGATCTGGTCGACGAGGGGGTCATCGACGAGAAGACCGCGGTTCTCCGCGTCGAGCCCAAGCAGCTGGACACCCTGCTGCACCCGCAGTTTGACGCCGCTGCTCTGAAGGCCGCCGAGGCGGTCGGCAAGGGCCTGGCCGCCTCTCCGGGCTCCGCCTGCGGCAAGGTCGTCTTCTCCGCTGAGGACGCTGCCGCGTGGCACGACCGCGGCGAGAAGGTCGTTCTGGTCCGTCTCGAGACCAGCCCCGAGGACATCGTCGGCATGCAGGTCTCCCAGGGCATCCTGACCGTCCGCGGCGGCATGACCAGCCACGCGGCGGTTGTTGCCCGCGGCATGGGCGCCTGCTGCGTCTGCGGCTGCGGCAACTCCAACGAGGTCGTCATCGACTACGACGCCAAGGTCTTCACCATCAACGGCAAGACCTTCCACGAGGGCGACTTCATCTCGATCGACGGCACCACCGGCAACATCTACGAGGGCCAGATCCCGACCGTTGCCGCCACCGAGAACACCAACCTGCAGCGGTTCATGGGCTGGGCCGACAAGTATCGCGAGCTGAAGGTCTTCACCAACGCGGATAACCCCCGCGACGCGCAGCAGGGCTCCGACTTCGGCGCCGAGGGCATCGGCCTGTGCCGCACCGAGCACATGTTCTTCGCCGAGGACCGCATCAAGGCGATGCGTGAGATGATCGTCGCCGACAACACCGCCGACCGCGAGAAGGCGCTGGCCAAGATCATGCACTATCAGCAGGGTGACTTTGAGGGCCTGTACGAGGTCATGGGCGAGCGCCCGGTCACCATCCGCTATCTGGATCCGCCTCTCCACGAGTTCCTGCCCACCAAGGAGGAGGACATCAAGGAGATCGCCGAGGATCTGGGCATCACCGTTGAGAAACTGCACAACGTCATCGCGTCGCTGCACGAGTTCAACCCGATGATGGGCCACCGTGGCTGCCGTCTGTGCGTCTCCTATCCCGAGATCGCCGTCATGCAGACCACCGCTGTCATCAACGCCGCGATCAACGTCTCCAGGAAGAAGAACATCAAGATCGTCCCGCACATCATGATCCCCCTGGTCGGCGAGGTCAAGGAGCTCAAGTATGTCAAGGACATCGTGGTCAAGACCGCGGACAAGCTGATCGCGGACGCCGGCGTCGAGATGAAGTACGAGGTCGGCACCATGATCGAGATCCCGCGCGCTGCGCTGACCGCCGATGAGATCGCCAAGGAGGCCGATTTCTTCAGCTTTGGCACCAACGACCTCACCCAGATGACCTTCGGTTTCAGCCGCGACGACGCCGGCAAGTTCCTCGATTACTACTACGACAACAAGATCTATGAGCTGGATCCGTTTGCCCACCTCGATCAGAAGGGTGTCGGCAAGCTGGTCAAGATGGCGGTCGAGCTCGGCCGCGCGACCCGTCCCGATCTGGGCCTGGGCATCTGCGGCGAGCACGGCGGCGACCCGACGAGCGTCGAGTTCTGCCACAACGTCGGTCTGGACTATGTCTCCTGCAGCCCGTTCCGGGTGCCCATCGCCCGCCTCGCTGCTGCGCAGGCCGCGATCAAGAACCCCCGCAAGTAAGGGTTTCGCGCGCTGTCGCCGGGGTGGATGAGACGCAGGTCTCCTCTCGGCTCCGCACAGAGGCAACCACCCGCAGCTGAACAACAAAAGATCCCCGCGCACTGCCAAGCCGGCGTGCGCGGGGATCTTTGCTGTTTGGGGCAAGGCGCCGGCAAGGGGAAGGAGCCGGGGGATGGAAAATGAATTTTTATTCATTCTGCTGCGGGGGGCCCGGCAGCGGGGATCCCGGATTGCACAATCTGCGGCTTTCGGATTGAAACTGTTGCATTTAAATGGTATGATATAGAGAGTTTAAACCCCGATTCCGGTTGTGAAAGGATGGCAGACATGAAAAATTATTCTTTCCGGTACGGCGACGGCAGCGTGTCCTTCGCCCTGCCGGATGATGCTCGGGTGCAGGAGCTGCACGGGAAGGACACCCCGCCGCTCGAGGACATCCGGCAGGCGCTGTTCGACTCGCTGGATGCCCCCATCGACAAGGAGCCGCTGCGCGAATTTCTGCACCCCGGTGATCTTGTGACCCTGGTCATCAGCGATCTGTCCAGGTTCTGGATGCGGCAGGACCTCGTGATCCCCCATCTGGTGGACTATATCAGGGACGAGTGCGGCATCCCCTGCCAGAACCTGGTGATCCTCGTCGCCAACGGGACCCACATCGGCGGGGACGAGGCCGAGCTGCGCCGGCTGGTGACCGATGCGGTCTTCGACAAGGTGCGGGTGGTCAACCACGACTGCATGGCCCCGGACCTCGTGTCGGTCGGGACGACCAGCTACGGCACCGAGGTGATCCTCAATCCCCTCGTCGTCGGCCGGAAGGTGGTCACCCTGGGCGCCGCGACCCACCACGTCATGGCCGGGTTCGGCGGCGGGCGCAAGAGCATCCTGCCGGGGGTGAGCTCGCTGCGCACCGTGCAGCAGAACCACGCCCACGCGCTCGACCCGGTTCTGCCCCGCACCAACCCCGAGATCGGCAACGCCGTCCTGGAGGGCAATCCGCTCCATCTGGATATGTGCGAGGCGGCGGCGATGGTCAAGGACCTCTTCACCGTCACCCTGGTGATGAACGCGCAGATGAAACTCGCGGCGATCTTCTCGGGCCACTATCTGACCTCCTGGCTGCGGGCCTGTGAGATGGTGGACGAGATCTACCGGGTCCCCATCCGGGAAAAGGCGGATGTGATCATCGCGAGCAGCGGCGGATACCCCAAGGACATGTCGCTGTACCAGGGCACCAAGACGATCGACAACATCGAGTTTGCGCTGAAACCCGGCGGCACGCTGGTTCTGCTGATGGAGTGCCGCGAGGGCGGCGGACCCGCGGAGTACTTTGACTGGATCCACCCGCTGGTCGAGGGGACCATGGTGGAAAAGCTGCGGGAGCACTTCACCATCCCCGGGTACATCTTCTTCCTCAACTGCGAGCAGGCCGCCCGGTACCACATCCTGATGATGACCTCGGTCCCGCCCGAGCAGCTGGCCCCGATGGGCATCAGGGCCTTTGGCAGTATGGATCAGCTGCTGTCTGAAGTTGACCTGAAGGATAAACTGATCTACCTGATCCCGAACGGCTCCACCGTCATCCCCCGCGTCTGCGATTGACCGCGGACCGATTTCCTCAGGCTCATTTTAGAATATGCAAAAACTTGAATATTTTCTCATTTTATTCTTGACATATTCAAAAAATGGTGTATAATAATGCACATAGAGAAGAGGAGAAACGGTTATTTCACCAAGGGGGATTTTAGGATGAAACTCAGGAAAACATTTGCTCTGCTGACGGCTGCGGTGGTTGCGCTTTCGTTGACGGCCTGCGGCGGGGATTCTTCTTCCGCATCGGGCTCCGGCTCGGCTGGTGGTTCCAGCTCGGTGGCGACGACGAGTTACGACTATTCTTCCTACACCGGCGCCACCATCGACGCGATCAAGGAAAAGGGCAAGCTGGTCATAGGCACCGAGGCGGCCTATCCGCCGTTCGAGTTCAAGAATCTGGACGGCAGCTTTGCCGGCTGCGACATCTGGCTCGCCCAGCAGATCGCCGATGCGCTCGGCGTTAAGCTTGAGGTCATGGACATGGCGTTTGACGGCATCATTCCCGCCGTCCAGTCCAACCAGGTGGATCTCGGCATCGCCGGCTTTACCGTGGATGAGGAGCGCGCCAAGGTCATCGACTTCAGCGACATGTACCACAAGGACGATCAGCTGCTGATCGTCAGGAAGGGCAACGAGAGCACCTACAACAGCAAGGAGTCGCTGGCCGGCCAGAAGGTCGGCGCCCAGAGAGGCACCATCCAGGCCGATCTGATCGAGTCCGCGCTGCCCGACTCCGAGCTGTTCCTGCTGGCCAAATATCCCGAGCTCGCCCTCGAGGTCACCAACGGCAACATCGCCGGTTTCGTGGTGGACGGAGCTGTCGGCGCCAGCATGGTGGAGGCAAATGATCAGCTGGCGGTTGCGGACTTTGCCTTCTCCCCGGAGGAGGCGAACTTCGGCAAGGCGGTTGTCGCCAACCAGCAGAGCGATGATCTGACCGAGCTGGTCAACGCCGTGATCGCGAATGTCCTGGCGGACGGCAGTTTCGAGGCGGCCTACGAAGAGGCAAAGGTGCAGGCAACCGAGCTCGGCATTTGATCCTTTTTTGACACGCAATAACATCCCCGGCCGACGGCCGGGGATGTTGTCGTACTTATTTTTGTGTTGGCCCAGGCTGGAACATGCAGTCCCCCCCTTGATTGATCCCACCAATCGAACCCGTTAACCGGTACAGCAAAGGAGAAAACAGATGATCTTTTTCGAGCGCATGGTAAAAATATTCATGAAATACGGCGGCTTTCTGCTCAACGGTGTCGGGAACACCCTGATCATCGCCCTGTTCACCGTTCTGTTCGGCACCGTTCTGGGCACCCTGCTCGCGATCATGAAGATGGGCAGGTTCACACCGACCAGGTGGTTTGCCTGCGCCTACATCGAGTTCATCCGCGGCACCCCGCTGATGGTGCAGCTGATGTTCATCTTCTACGGCCTGCCGATGATCGGCATTGAATTTCCGGATATCTCCTTCATCCCGAACTTCTCCCGCTTTCTCGCCGGCATCGTCGCGATGAGCCTCAACAGCGGCGCCTATGTCGCCGAGATCATCCGCTCGGGCATCCAGGCGGTGGATGTCGGCCAGACCGAGGCGGCCCGCTCGCTCGGGTTCAAGCACAGCGAGACGCTGCGGCTGGTCGTCCTTCCGCAGGCGATCAAGAACATCCTCCCCGCACTCGGCAACGAGTTTGTCACCGTGATCAAGGAGTCCTCGATCGTCTCGATCATCGGCATCTCGGATCTGATGTACCAGGCAAACGGGATCATGGCCGGCACCTTCATCTACCTCGAAACGCTGGCGCTGACGGCGGTGATCTACTTCATCATGACCTTCACGACCTCCCGGCTGATCAGCCTTGCAGAAAGGAAGATGTCCAATGGAAAAAAATGAACTTCTTGTGGTGCAGGACCTCAAAAAGAATTTCGGCAAGGTGCAGGTGCTCAAGGGGATCAACACCGTCGTCCGGAAGGGGGAGGTGGTGGCGGTCATCGGCCTTTCGGGCAGCGGCAAGAGCACCTTTCTGCGCTGTCTGAACCTGCTGGAGACGCCGACCAGCGGCCACATCTTCTTCGATGGCGTCGACATCTGTGACAAAAAGACCGACGTCAACCAGCACCGAAAGAGAATCGGCATGGTGTTTCAGCAGTTCAACCTGTTCTACAACATGACGGTGCTCAAAAACATCACCGCCGCCCCGGTGCGGCTGAAAAAGATCCCCGAGCAGCAGGCGGTCCAGCGGGCGCTCGAGCTGCTCGACCGGGTCGGGCTCAAGGACAAGGCGAACAGCTATCCCAGCGAGCTCTCGGGCGGCCAGAAACAGCGGGTTGCCATCGTGCGGGCGCTTGCGATGGACCCCGAGGTCATGCTGTTTGACGAGCCGACCAGCGCCCTCGACCCCGAGATGGTCGGCGAGGTGCTCGCCGTCATGAAGAATCTCGCAGAGAGCGGGATGACCATGGTGGTGGTGACCCACGAGATGAGCTTTGCGCGGCAGGTCTCGAGCCGGGTACTGTTTATCGACGAGGGGATCATCAAGGAGGACAAACCCTCGCGGGAGTTCTTCGAGAACCCCGAGGATCCCCGGCTCAAGGACTTCCTCTCGAAGGTGCTGAGCCTGCAGGGGTAAAGGACGGCGGCCCCGCCGCGATTTTCACCGGGGCGGTATCGAAGAAAAAGAAACAAAAAGAAGAGGGCAAAGCGTTCGCTTTGCCCTCTCTCGTTAGTAAAAGAAACTGTTATCCGCGGCGGGTGCGGCGGGTGGCCACCAGCGCGGCGAGCGCCGAGAGCGAGAGCACCGCAGCGGCGACACCCAGCATCAGTCCATCCCCCTCGCCGGTCTGCGGGAGGGCGGGGGTGGTCTCGGTGGCCGGGACCTCGGCGTCGGCCTTTTCGGTCAGCCGGAAGGCCGCGCTCGCGCTGCCGTCGGCATAGACAAAGGTCAGCAGATGGTCTCCGCGGGCGAGGGTGTCGAGATAGTCGGCCCGCAGCGTGACGATGGTGCTGCCCGCCTTGACCTCATACCGGTCCGGCTCCACCGCGGCGCCGTCGACCTCGATGCCGAGGAAATTCTGATCGCAGTTGCCGCTCGCCCGCACCGTCAGCGCGCTGCCGGATGCCGCGGTAAAGACGGCGTCCTCCGCCGCCGGGTTGCCCGCGTCGTCGAGGATCACATAGTCGGGGGCGAGCGCCTGGTAGGTGGTGTAGCTGCAGCCCGGGTTCGCGCAGGTGTCGTAGGCGGCCCAGCCCGATGCGGAATGGGTGGGCGCTTTGCCCTCGTGGTGCACCAGCTCGTGCTGCTGCGCGGGGGAGACCACAGCGCCGCAGACGGTGCAGAGAACCGGGGTGGTGCAGTCGCCGTCCTCCGATGCGGGGGTATGGGGTGCATACGCTGCCGTGGCGGTCACCGCGCCGGCCGGCATCGCAAAGGAGATCGTCTGCCCATCGGCCGGATCGACCGTGACCCCCTCGAGGGTCCAGCCCGCGAAATGGGTCCCCGCGGCGGGAGCGTCGGCGGTCAGGGTGATCTCGGTGCCGGCGACGAATTCGGTCGCGGTCGTCGCCGCGCCGTCGGCCGTGATGCTGCCGCCGGTGACCGACAGCGGATAGCTGGCCTCCTTTACCTCAAGGGAGAGCAGCCTGGTCAGCAGCGGAAGGCCATCCGCCTTGACCGAGACGGTGACCGGATAGCTGCCGGCGGCGAGCCCGGTTTTCGGGGTGACGGTGAAGGTGACCGCTCCGCCGGCCGCCGCCGTGGTCGCATCCGGGCCCGAGACCGAGAAGTGCTCGCTGTCGCTCAGCAGAACGGTGAGGTTGTCAAGATCGGCGCTGCCGGTGTTCGCCAGCGTGAAGAGGATGCCGGATGGGTCGTCATAGCCCTCGGTCAGCGGAGCAAAGACGGCTGCGGAGGCCGACAGCGCCGCGCGGTGGGATGCGGGCCCCGCCAGCGTCCGGGCAATCAGGTCGTGTCCGGTCTGGTTGGGATGAAAGTCGAGGTCGAGACCGGTTTGCAGGCCGAAGGCGGCGTTGCAGGGGTCGGCGTCCGCTTGAACCGCATCCGCAAAGGCGGAATACAGATCGGCGAGCGTATAGAGGGCCCCGCCCTGGGATCCGGTGGAAAGCAGGCGATTCAGCTGGACGATGCAGAGATCAAATGCGGCGGTCAGGGTGTCGATCTGGTCGAGCGCGGCCTGCACCACAGGGAGAGCGCTCATGGATCCATAGACCGCGTGCGCATTCTTCTGAAGATACTGGTAGGGGTTGTACTGGTTTGCCACGATGATCTGGGCGTTCGGGGCCAGCAGTTTGAGCTGGGTGATGGCCTTGGCGAGATTGGACGAAAAGGACGCCAGCGCAAGCCCCGCCTGAGGCGACGTCCCAAAGCCGGGCAGGTCCGCGGCAACCGCCTGCAGGATTGCGGTGTTTCCGCCGATGATTTCCGCCTTGAATCCTGCGGCGTCCAGCGGGGTGTCGGGATCATCCGCCTTGTAGCAGCCATACAGATAGTCGTACAGCGCGTTCATCAGGTCATTGCCGCCGATGGTGATGGTGATCAGGCCGGCGCCGGCCAGCTCGGCGGAATGTTCTTCGATCGCCGCGAGCAGATCCGCGCTCGTCGCGCCGACCTCGCTGAGATTTTCGTAGTCGGAGATCCCCAAACTGCTCGCCAGCTGATCGACAAAGCAGTGGTCCACCGTTTTCGGCTCCTCTTCGGTGCCGCCCGGCGCATAGCCGAAGGTGATGCTGTCCCCCAGCGCGACATACCGCTCAGGGGTGGCGGCAAAGGCCGACCCCGCGGCAGAGAGCAGCAGACAGGCGGCGGCGGCAGCCGAGACCAGCCGCCTTGGGATGGCGTGTTTCATTGCGTTTCTTCCTCCTTTTTTTTCGGTTGCAGATCATCCAAACAGAAATTGACCGAACAGTCAGTTTATAAATATTATAGCACGGGGGAACGGGCGCTGACAAGCGGCGGATTTCAGGATTTTGTGCCGAAAAACAGCGGGCGGGCAGGGCCGCGTTTTCGGCCCTGCGGGCCCGGCGGGAAGGGGCGGGCGATTTGAACCCGCCGCGCCGCAGCGCCGGGGCAAGGGGCAGGGACCGGCCGGCGGGCAGAACAAAGCAGGAAATTTCCGCGGAAATTCCCTGCTCTGTGTCGGATGCAGCCGCTCACTCGGTCGGCAGTGCGCCGGGCTGCCGGGCGGCCTGTTCGAGTTCGGCGACGGTGGCGGAGATCTGCTCGCCGTCCATCTGGACCTCACCCGCCGTCGCGGCGGACTGCGCGCCGTCGGTCGCGGGTGGGAGCAGCGGCTGGACGTCGCCGCTCGGACGGCTGATCAGATAGGCGCCGATCAGCTTTTCCTTGTAGACCAGCAGGATGGCGCTGACCGTCTGCTCCTCATCCGAACGGTTGGTCGCGATGAAGTCCCACTTCTCGACCGTTTTGTTCTTGTAGCCCGAGAGATCGAGCCCGCCCTGAAGGATCACCTCGTTGAAGGCGGCAAAATCATCGTCCCATTTTTTGGGGATCTTTACCTTATCCACCTTTGCGCTGGAAAGGTCCGCCTCAATTCCCATCGAGGTGAGGTAGGTCAGCATATCGTTGGTGGAGTCGAGCTCCACCTTTTGGGCGGTGTTGAGCCCCGCCGCCTGTGTGCCGCCGATGGCGCTGCCGACCGCGGCGGCACACAGCGCCAGCACCGCTGTGCAGCCGATCGCCACGGCGGCCTTTTTCAGTCCCCGCTTGTTCATTGTGAATACAAACATCTCCGACCTCCCCGGCAGTACGCTGCCAACTGTGCTTGGGTTTGCCGGCGCCGGCAAACCTTTGTAAAGATCTATGTGAAGAGCCGGCTTTTTAGCACACCGGCAGGGCCCGGGCGGTCAAATTTTTCTCTTGCCCCGGGTGCGGACACATGTTACAATATTACACAATTGAGAAACGGCAGAACAGACAAAGGCTGGAGGGGTAAACTTGTCAAAATTTGACCTGAAAGAGCGGTTCGGAAGTCACCTGTTTGACGACCGGGTCATGCGCGCGCGGCTGCCCGAGGACGTCTACCAGTGCCTGCGGGAGATCCGGGACGAGGGGCGGGAATGGGATCCCGCCGTCGCGGACGTCGTCGCCGAGGTGATGAAGAACTGGGCGATGGAGCTGGGCGCGACCCATTATGTGCACTGGTTCTCCCCGATGACCGGGGTCAACAGCGGCAAACACGAGGCCTTTATCGACGGGGTGGAGTACGGCCAGCCGCTGCTGAGCTTTTCGGGCAAGATGCTCTCCAAGGGCGAACCGGACGCC
>DXIA01000094.1 GCA_019113125.1 Candidatus Pygmaiobacter gallistercoris
CAGCCCTGTGCGGTGGATGGGATGGCGGCGGGGGCAACATTTGAGGTGGTTGCCACCGGGGCGTTTACCATGACGCTGAAGGAACCGGTGCCGCTGCCGGAGGAATACCGTCTGACACCAGGGAGCAGCCGCGCCGACGCTGAGCGGACTGCGGTTTATCTTGCACAGCAGTACGCCGGAGCACTCGGAATGGAGGATCCGCGGCCGCAGGTACAGCTGGAATACAGCGCGGCAGGGGAAAGGCGGTTCAGCCTTCGGGTGCGCGGCGGGGGAGATCTCAGTCGGCAGCTGCTCGAATACAGTTTCGGCGGTCTGCAGTTTTTCCTCAACGATGCAGCAGAGCTCACCGGACTGCGGCTCTGGGGAACGCAGGCGGCGGGGGAATCACTCGGAGACTATCCGCTGATCACTGCGGCGCAGGCAGCGAAATCTCTGGCTGAGGGCCGGTGCTATACCAGTGTGACCGAGTCGTTTCCCGGTATCGAGTATCTCGCTGCGACCGAGCTGGTCTACCGAGAGGGAAACGAGGTCGTCGCACCTTATTACCGGCTGCTGGTCGAACTGCCGACCCTTGCGCGGGGGGATGGGCTGAAAACGTATGGCGTCTATTATGTGCCTGCAATCAGTCCGGAATATCTCAACGATCCGCCGGCCGCGCGTTGGGATACGGCAGAATAGAAAAAGAGAGAGGAAAATCCTCTCTCTTTTTTAGTTTAGTGCTTGGTCATGAAGAGAACCCCGAGGGTCCCCGGCCCGCAGTGACAGGAGATGGTACAGCTGGCCTGGGTGATATGTAGTTGCTTGAAGATACCGGATTTTTTTACGGTGTCACAGGCGAGGGAAAGCCACTCCTTGGGCACGCCGGAATGGGTGACAAAGACATGTTCCGTGTCATAGTCAGAGTGCGCTGCCAGTTGGTCGGTGATGTAAGCCGGCAAAACCGATTCCATCGGCCCGCGGTATTTTTTGCCCACCGCCATGCCGCCCTGCTTTTCGGTGTGGACCTGAATGCAGGGCTTGAGCCGCAGCAGATTTGCACCGAAAGCTGCCACGGCACTGCAGCGCCCGCCCGCCCGCATGAATTCAAGGGTATTCAGTACAAAGCTTGCGTGGCTGTGCGGTACCATCCCGACCAGCTCCTGCTGAATTTCGGGGGCAGACATTCCTTGACGAATCATCCGGGCCGCCTGCAACACCAGCAGCCCCATCCCGGTGGAGAGATTGCAGGAATCCACCGGATAGACATGCCCCAGCTGCTGTGCCGCAATACAGCAGTTCTGGTGCGCCGATGAGAGGGAGGAGCCGAGGTTGAGGTGAATGACCTCATATCCCGCCTCAACCCATGGGCGGAAATAGTCGAGATATTCGGTCGGGGTGATTGCCGCGGTTTTCGGCAGCAGTCGCTTTTCCCGCCAGGCACGGTAGAGATCCTCCGGCTGAATGTCGACGCTGTCGGTGTAGGAACGGTCCCCCAACAGGATGTGAAACGGGTAGAAGTGCACGTCATACTGCTGCTGCAGCTGCGGGCCAAGATCGCAGGTGCTGTCTGCACTCAGAATAATTTTGGGTTCCATGCAACACACGCCCTCTCTTATCATAAAGAAAATAGTTCAAAAAAGAATTATCTCAACAGATAAGATACCACTTTGCGGCGCATGGAACAAGCCCTTTCCGCCGGAAATAAAAAAATTCAGAATCGAAAATGGAATTCACCGGCATAGTTGACGGCGGGAGCGAATTTTCGCTTGAACTGGTAGAGCTGAAAAAGGGCAAAAGACTCCTGCGGATCGGTACAGATACCACCCATATCATAAAAGACGCAGCCCGCCTGCAGCGCCCAGCGCAGCAGCTCCCACTGCAGCAGGTAGCCGCCGCCGGGATCATCTGCAGTTCGCACCGAGCCGGAATAGAGATAGCTCAGCCGCGGCCCGAAGGCCACCGCGATCGCCCCGGCAAGCGGCCGCCCCAGCGCGTCGCGGCAGAGATAGAGCCGGGCGTCCCGGCCAAAGGCGGCGAGCAGTCCGCGCAGATAGTCTGCCGGTCGGGTGGCAAATTTCTGGCGGCGTCCGGTCTCGAGATAGAGCTGCAGAAAATCCGCAAAGGCGCTGTCCCCCTCTTCAGCAGTACAGCGCAGCCCGGCCTCCGACGCGCGTCGGATGGCATACCGGGTCTTATAGGAGAGGCGGGCAAACAGCGTCTTCTCATCCAGCCCGGCGAGATCGCTGCGCACCGCGTTCTGCCGCGGCTGGCTGGTCTGGCCGAAGGTCGTTTGGGGTGTATACTCCAGCCCGGCATCCACCAGCGCGCGAACAGCTTTCAGGTCGTTTTCCTCGATCAATGGATCGCATTTGAACTCCCCATGGCAAAATCTGCCGGACAGTTCCCGCACGCTAAAGATCAGCTCACAGATTGTTTTGTGGTCGTGCGGGTCGCAGACCGGACCGCGCGGCGCGTAGAGCAGCGAACTGCCGTCTCCCCGATCGGCGAGGGTCAGCACCAGCATGCTGCCGCGCAGATTGCCCTTCGCATCGCGGGAGAGCAAAAGATGCCGTCCCCAGCGCGGCTTGACCAGCGCCCAGCGGGGGGACTGCATCAGACAGCCCTGTTGGTGCACAGAGACAAACGACTCGACCTCGGTTGCTATATCGTCAAATTTTCTTTGTTCCGGATCCATCCGTCACACCCCCAAATTAAGATCAGAGCAACTGTTTTTGGCACCGATAGCGGCGGCCGCAGCGTGCCGCAAAGGGTCAGACAGCGGTAAATTCATTGGACAGATACGTCCAGTCCTGATTTTCCGCAGCCATACCTCCCGGAACAGAGAGTAAAACCCGACCGGTTCCAAACAGAACCGGAGCCTGCCAGGCAGCGGCTGCGTCTTCCGACAGCTTATAGAGCTCATAATCCAGACGCAGGGTGGTGCCGGAGGACTGATAACCGGTCACCCGAACAAAGGTCTGCTGTTCGGGGGGAGTATAGTCGTAATAATAGGATTCCTGCTGTGGATCATAGCAGTCGGAGCTCAGGGCCCGCACCGTCTCCGGACTGCAGGGAAGAAAGGAAGAGAGACACGACTCGAGAAAGATGCGAGGCAGTGTGCCCCTGCGGGAAAGTGACAGGTATTCCGGCCGGGACAATGCCCAATAAAGCGATGTGGTCAGGGATCCGCGTGTTTCGGTCGGCCCGAGTGCGGAGAGATCCTCACTGGAAAAGTCAACCTCTAACAGACCGGTATCGACAACCCAATCGAGATAGTTGCAGCGGAACCAAGCGGCGTCGGTCGTCTCTGCCGGGATCATCTTTTGCGGCTGATAAACCGCCTGTGCCTGTTCCAGCGGAATGCTCATGGGCTGATAACCGGTATCGAATTCCTGCAGCTTTTGCGCGATCTCCTCTGCTGTAATTCCGACCGGCGTCCAGCCCGGAGTTTCTTTCCGGACGGTGGTCGGCGCCACAATCACATCCTCCGGCGCCAGCTGGCCGTCGATAAGATACAGCCGGATGGTGCCGAATGTCCAGTGCTGATTGATTTCCTGGTTGTAGTAACAGCTGTCGCCGATGGGGTTCAGATAATGGCCGATGAAGGAACCGAAGTAGAAACTATTGTAATAACAGTACATCTGCGCGTCGGCGATACAGTTCTGATAAGATTTTCCACCGGAGCCGGTAAACCCGCCAATAGATGCCAGATCGCTCCAGCCGTCACCCGGAGGATTGGGAAGGCCGGTTGCGGCCTGTTGCTGTGCCGCAGAGACACCGGATACCGATCCCGATGCATAGCAGCTAATATAGGTGCCCTCGTTGTAGGCGCCGCCGTAGCCGGCCATTCCGCCTACCGATACGCTACCGGAGACCTCTGCATTGGTGCGGCAGTTGTAGACAACGGCATCCTCGCACATCCCGATCAGGCCGCCAACCATTTCGTAGCCGGCAACCGAACCGGTGAACGAACAGTTTTCGATCAGGCCGTTTGCAATGCCGATCAGACCGCCGCAGGAAGGTGCCGTCACCGATCCCTCGATGTTCAGGTTACGGATGACGGAGTCCGATGAGACGGTGAAGAAAAATCCGCGGTATTCCTTTTCAGAAAAGCAGGACAGTCCAAAGACTGTGTGGCCCTGACCGTCAAAATAGATCCGCTGAGGTTTGTAATAATCGGATCCGTTGAGCGAAAAAGTCTCGTCGTCATCCAGGTAATAGAATCGGTGCTCCCTCGACAGCATCGCGGGGGTTTCTCCAATCGGCTGCCAGTCGACACCGGTCAGATCAATGTCGTTGGTCAGCACCCACCAATCGCCGCCATCGCTGTTGAGTGCGCCGCTGTTGACCCCCTGAGCAAAGGCAACTAGTTCTTCAGCGGTTGAGATGGTGTGGATGGTCGCCGGATGAACCGCAGCGGGCGATGAGGAGTTTCTCACCTGTTCCGGGGAGACAAAGCCGCTGGCGAGCAGGCAGAATACCAGGGCCAGTGCGAGCAGCGCGGGGGACCCTCTGCGGCCGCTTTTGCCGAGAATATTCAGCAGCCTGCGCCGCAGAACGGCTGCGCTGCTGCGGTGAAAACAACTGCTGCAGCCATCCCCAAAACGGTGGCGCGGGGAGATGCTGTCAAGCAGTATCCGGCCATACCGGGCGCGGTAGCCGTCGGGCTTGCCGAACAGCACCAGGCTGTCACAGGTGAGCTCAAGATCACGGTCCGCCTGACGCCGCAGCAGGTAGGCGGTGGGATTCCACCACTGCAGCGCACAGAGCAGCACAAAGACCAGTTTATAGAGCATGTGATGGCAGCGGTAGTGGACCAACTCATGCCGCAGCACGCACTCCCAGTCCTCCCGCGGATACCGCTCCGCCGGCGGGAGCAGCAGGACGGGGCGGAAAAAGCCGATCAGCATCGGGCTGGGCAGCGAATCACAGCAGCGAACGGGTGGCGTTCTTTTCAGCTGCAGCTCGGCCGCAGCCGTGGCGATCAGTTCCTCGAGAGAGGAGGAGAGCACCAAGGTTGTGCGGCGGTGCAGTCCGCGGCGATACAGTGCAGCGGCGGTCAGCTCGAAGGAGAGACGAAATATCGCCCCTGCCGCCCAGACAGCACAGAGCAGCGCTGCGGGAGAAAGACCGGTCAAAAACCGCTCCATCTGCTCCCAAAGATCCGGCTGCGGCAAGGTTTCCTCCTCCGGTATACTCACCTGCGGAGCAGAACCCGAGCTTTGCTGGGACTGTGGCAGTTCCGCCTCCCATGCAGTTTCGCCGATGGGCAATGTGGTTTGCTGCGGGGAAAGCGTTTCCAGCTCTCCGCTGTCCGGTGCGGGCGAGGCGGGATCCTCCGTATCCGCCGCCGACAGCACGATCCGGCTGGGCGGGTCAAAATGGACCAGCACCGCAGATTTCGGCATCGGAATCTGGAAGGGCAGCAGCAGCCGCAGTGCGAGCAGTGCCCAGAGTGCCGTAAAAAAGCGGGGAGAAATCACCCGGCCGAGCGCCGGCCGCAGTGCGGACAACAGAAGAACAAGGGCGCCGGTTGACAGGGAGACCGACACCATGCCCCAGAAGACAAGGTCCAGCACTCGGGGTCACCGCCTTTCCGATTGTTCCTCCACCAGCGCGCGCAGCTGGTCCAGTTCCTCTTCGCTCAGCTCATTTTCATTGCAGAAGGCTGCCACAAAGTTGCGCACCGAACCCGAGTAGAACCGGTTCAGGATCGAACGACTCTCCTGCGCCCGATACTCCTCCTCTCCGACAAGCGGGGTATAATAGTTGTTTTTGCCCTCCTTGCTGCAGGAGAGATACCCCTTTTCCACCAGCCGAAGCAGCAGGGTAAAGATGGTGCTCTTGTTCCAGCCCCGTCTCTCGGTGAGCTCCGCTGCGAGATCGCTGCCCCGCACCGGGATTTCGCTGTGCCAGACGGCGATCATTGCCTCAAGTTCCGATTCCGGCAGCCGTTTGAAGTTCTTCATTGCGATCGGTCTCCTTTTGTCTTGTTTTCCAGCGGGACACAGAGCAACTTTTTCCGCATCTTTCAATATACTTACAAATGTAACCTATAAAAAGAGTACAAAAAAATTAAAATAAAGTCAAGAAAAAAAGTGAAATTTCTGTTAAAGAGAGCAAAAGCAGCATAAAAAAAGACTGCCGAAAAGCCGGCGTGACGTAAGAAAACGCAACTTCCCTGTGGGAAGTTTAGTTCTGCCGTAGAATTTTGGCGCATAAAGCACTCAGAGCGAGCCCTCAAGCCACCAAGGCTTGAGGGCCCGCTCTTCGCACTTTCTTCATCCAAAATTCTGGGGCAGAACTGCATGCACCGGGAAGAGGTCAATTTTGATGCGGATGCAAGGAAAAAACTCGAAGGCACCCTTTGTGGTTGTCGAGAGGTTTTGACGACGCAGCCGCGCAAAAGTGCCCTCTTCCCGGCGTTGTTTTCTTACGCCACACCGGCTAAGCCGGGGGTTTTTTGTTGCTATTTTTCCGCCCGCAGCGTGCGGGTGTCCCCCGCCCACCGGCGCAGCAGCCGGACCGATGAAAATCCCGCCGCCCGCAGCGCCCCGATCTCGTGTTCCACCGTCAGCGGGGTGTCGAAATGGTAGAACCCGCCGTCGGTGATCCCCTGCTCCTTTTTCAGCCGTGCGAGCTCGCAGAAGAGCCGCTGCTCCTCTGCATCCGACGGGGCGAAGTAGTCGGTGAGGAGAAAAAAGCCGTCCTTTTTGAGCGCCGCCGCAATTTTTCGGTACAGCCCGATCTTCTGCGCCGCCGGGAAATGGTGCAGCGACTCGACCGAGACCACCGCGTCATACCGCGCCTCCCCGAGCGGCAGATCAAAGTAGGAGCCCTGCCGGACGGTCACCGCGCGGTCTGCGAATTTTCTTTGCAGCGCGGCCAGCATCCCTTCGGCGAGGTCGATGCAGGTGACCCGGGCGGTGGGATTTTTCGCAAAGTAATATTCCAGCTCAAGCCCGGTCCCGCAGCCGAGATCGAGCACCTCGCTCCCCTCCCCCATCGGCAGGCAGCTTGCGGTAAACGGATAAAATTCCTCCGCCGCCGCGATCGCGGTCAGCTGGTGCTCCTCATAGCCCTCCAGCCGCCGATCAAAAAACTCTCCCATCCGCTCGAGCATTCTTTTATCCTCCCCGTTACTTTTTTCTCATTCTACCAGAGCTTTTGCAAAAAGGCAAAAAAACACAGGGCAGCAGATTTCTCTGCTGCCCTGTGCTGTTTTTATTCTGTCGTGACGGTGGAGCTGCTCTCGCTGTCGGTCGACGGAACCGACTCCGGTTCATCGGTTTGGGTCGGGGCACCCGCCATATAGACCGTAATGGTGTCGCTCTCGAGGTTGAAGGTCGCACCGGGCTCAGGATTGCCGCCCACCGACAGTCCCTGCACCTGGGTGCCGTCGTTCTCGACCTCAATGATCTCGATCCGGTTGCGGGGGATGCCCACCCCGGTCAGCAGCGAGATGACGTCGCTGCTGGTCAGATTGAGGTACTGCGGCACCGTGACATACTGCGGGCCCTTGCTGACCACCAGGTCGATCCGGTTATCGCTGGGCAGCTCGGCCCCGGCGATCGGGGACTGGCTGATGACCACGCCCGCCGCAACGTTGTCCGAGTAGCTCTCGGTGACATTGAAGATATACTTCTGCTGGTAGGTGCCGTTTCCGGCAATCTGGCTGTAGGACTGCCCCTTGAAGTTCGGCACCGTCTCGGTCTCGGACTCCGGCGTCGGGGAGGGCGTCGCCTCAACCGACGAGGAGAGGGAGGAGGACTGCTCGGACGAGCTGTCCATCGACGAGGTCTGGGAGGAGCTGCCGCGCACCGGCACCATCCCACGGATCAGCAGCCAGATGATCATCACGACGACCAGGCCCAGCGCGACGCAGCCGCCGATCAGCAGCGGCTTGTTGTCAAACAGCGTCTTCTCCGCCGCGGGCGCCTTCTTTTTGGGTGAGGCGACCGGGTTCATCACCCTTGTGGCCTCCATTTCACCGACCGGCTCGCCGATCAGCTCGCTCTGGAACTCGGCCACCGTCTGGGTGCGCTGCTTGACGTCTCCCCACATCGCACGGTCGACCGCCTTCGAGATCGCGGCGGGCACATCCGCCCCGATCTGCCGCAGCGTCGGGCAGCCGTCCAGCCGGCCGGCGGTCGCCACCGGTGCGGTGCCGGCGAGCATCTTGTAGAAAACCGCAGCCAGCGAGTAGACGTCGGTGTAGGGTCCCTGAAACTCGGTGGTCGAGTACTGTTCCGGCGCGGAGTAGCCCTCATACAGGCAGGGCTTGAGCTCCGAGTTGAGGGAGCGCAGCGCCAGCGTGCCGTATCCGGTCAGGAAGGAGCGGCCGTCCGGGGTGATCCGGATGTTGTCCGGACAGACGCCGCGGTGAATGATCCCCGCCCCGTGCAGGGTGGTCAGACCGGCGCAGACCGGCTCGAGCAGGTCATAACACCGCTCAAAGGAGAGCAGTTCGGTCTGCCGGTTGAGCCAGTTGTTCAGCGAGACGCTTTTGGTGTACTCCATCACCGCGTAGACGGTGTTGTTCGCCTTGAACAGCGCCTCGACCTTCGCCAGACCCCGCAGCGGCTGCAGCTCCTTGAGGTTCTTGTAGAGGTCGACAAAATCGACCAGCGTCGTCTTGTAGGGCACCTCGCTGCCCTGCTTGACCACGACGTTGCCCTCGTCGTCCCGCTTGGAACAGAGGGTGACCGGCAGATACTCCTTGATCAGCACCGGCAGACCGGACTGCTGGTCGATCGCCTCGTAGAGGATCCCCTCGCCGTCGACGTCGAGCACCTTGCCGATGACATACCGCTCGACGAGATAGATCCCCTCCGGCAGGGTGCCGCCCGGATTGTTGTTCTCGCAGGCCGCCCCGCAGTGCGGGCAGCTGGTCGCGTCGGCCGGGAAGGTCTTCTCACACCCGGTGCAGAATTTTTCGTAGCTCATATCTTCCGCCCTTTCCTGAATTCAGGGTCTAGCCGACCTCACCGGTCGAGATCCTCTTCGTTTTCAAGATTGTGCCAGAAATTCTGGACGTCCTCGTCCTCCTCGAGCAGATCCAGCAGCTGGCCCATCCGCTTGAGGTCGTCGGGATCCGACAGGGTGACGGTGGTGGAGGGCAGGTACTGCACCTCGGCCGAGACAAAGCTGTATCCCTTGCCCTCGAGCGCCTCCCGGACATCGTGCAGGCCGTTGGGGTCGGTGGTGATCTGCATGTAATCCTCGCCGACATCGAAGTCCTCCGCCCCGACGTCAAAGCAGTCCTCCATCACCTTGTCCTCATCCAGCCCCTCGGCGTCGAGCAGCAGAATGCCCTTCTTGGTGAAGAGGAAGGAGACGCAGCCGTTGGTGCCCAGGCTGGCGCCGTACTTGTCGAACGCGTGGCGCAGGTTCGAGGCGGTCCGGTTGCGGTTGTCGGTCAGGGTCTCGACCATGACCGCGACGCCCGAGGGGCCATAGCCCTCGTACATGATGCTCTCGTAGTTGGTCTTGTCGTCGTCGCTGGCCTTCTTGATCGCGCGGTTGATGTTGTCGTTGGGCACATTGTTCGCCTTCGCCTTGGCGATGACGTCCCGCAGCTTGCCGTTGTTGGCGGGATCGGCGCCGCCGCCCTCCTTGACCGCGACCGCGATCTCACGAGCCATCTTGGTGAAGATGGCGGCCTTCGCGCCGTCGGTCTTCTCCTTCTTGCGCTTGATGTTGTTCCACTTTGAATGACCTGACATACAACTCTTCCTTCCATATTCTTCCCGCCGCGGCGGGGACTTTGCGCCGGTGGTTTTTTGACCCCGCCGGCCGGGATTCCTCGCGTTGGCGCGGCCCGCCCCTCTTGTTCGGCCGACAGCGCCTTAACTTTATTAGTGTATCACAAAACCACAATTATTTCAAATTTCTCAGGCCCTTGGGGTAGTGGTTTTTGACCCTTCCCCCGCCGGCCTTGCCCATCCCGAGCGGAAAGCCCGAGACGGTCACCGCGACCCAGCCCGAAACGGACGGATCGGCGGCGATCTCCTCTCCCCGCAGCCAGCCGGCGGTGCGGGGGTCCTCCGGCACAAGGTCCAGCCGGTTTGCCGCCCGCGCGCCGCAGGCCATGTAGAGACTGTGAGCCGGCTCAAACCGGGTCCTGCCCCGCCCCCGCACCAGCTCGCCCGCCGCGACCCCGGTCCGCAGCACCCGCAGCCCTTTCGGCAGCGCGACCTCCGCTTTCGGCAGCAGCACCACCCGGTCCCCCGCGAGGGCGAAGGGCTCCTGCGCGAGGTCCGGGAACTGCTCGGCGAAGAACGCCGCCGCGGGCTCCGGCAGCTTTTTGGGGCAGAGTTTTCCCTTTGCCGGCAGCGCGGCAGAAGCGTCCCCCGCCTTGCGCAGCCGGGCCATGAACTGGCCCTCGCCGCCGTGGACCGGGTAGATCCGCCGGACCTTTTCGGTCTCGATCTCCCCCTCGACACAGCAGGAGGGGTGCCCCGCGCAGCCGAAGGAGACCCCGACATCCTCGAGCAAAAACTCAGGGTGGGCGCGCAGGAACCAGCCGACCGTCCCCTCGTTCTCCTCGGGGGAGAAGGTGCAGGTCGAGTAGACCAGCACCCCGCCCGGCCGCAGTGCCGGCGCGATCGCGTCAAGCAGACTGCGCTGCAGCGCGGCGCAGCTCTCGATCAGTTTCTGGCTGTGCTGGGCGAGGGCCGCCTCCTCCCGCCGGAACATCCCCTCCCCGCTGCAGGGCGCATCGACCAGAATCCGGTCAAACCCCTCGGGAAAGGCGGCGGCGAGCCGCTCGGCGCTCTCGTTGGTGACCATCGCACCCCGCACCCCGAGCCGCTCGAGGTTCGAGAGCAGTGCGCCGCACCGCTTGGCGGTGAACTCGTTCGAGATCAGCAGCCCCTCGCCCCCGAGGGCGGCGGCGAGCTGGGCGGATTTGCCCCCCGGCGCGGCGCAGAGGTCCAGCACCCGCTCCCCCGGCTGCACCCCGAGCAGCGGGGCCGGCGCACTGGCCGAGGGCTCCTGCAGATAGTAGACCCCGGCGTGGTGGTAGGGGTGCAGTCCCGGCCGGACCGCGGGATCCAGGATCCGGAATCCGGCGGCGCAGAAGGGACTTTTCTCGACCGGAAAGGGGGCGAGGGCGGCAAACTGCGCGGCCGAGAGCCGCAGCCCGTTGACCGTCAGCCCCTTCGAGAGCGGCGCATCGCCGGGGAAATAGGCGGCATACCCGCCCTCGAGCAGCCGGTCGCAGCGCTCGATAAAAAACGAGGTGGCCTGCACGCCGCACCTCCTTTCCAGAATTTCCAGTTCCAACCGGCCGTATAAAGCGGCGCGGCGGGAAGATACTAAGCCCAGAGAGAACGGCTCCGCATCCAAAAGGGATCCGCTGCCGGGCTCTTGACGCCCGGCCCCTGGTCAGGCGGATCACCATTCAGGGAAAGGAGGCCGTTTTAATCATGGAGAACAAGACCCAGAACAAGACGCAGAACAAGATGGAGAACAAAACCCAGAACAAGACCCAGAACAGCGTGGGCCGCACCAGCAGCCGCACCAGTTCCAAGACCCAGAACGCCCGCACCAGCCGCGGTGCGAAGGATTGCCGCTAACAGAGAAACTTAAAACTGCGGCAGCTGCCGCCCGGACCACACCGGCCCGGGCGGCCTTTTTTTATTTCTCATTCCGCCATCCAGAGGGGGGCGAACTGCTGCCAGACCGCGTCGAACAGCACCCGGATCCGCTCGTTCTGTCCGGTCAGGTAGAGGTAGCCCAGCAGGCACTCAAAGCCGGTTGAGGCGCGGTACTCCTCGGGGGAGGCGTGTTTCGAGACGGTCGCCTTGCTGGCATTCTTGCCCCGCCGCACCAGATCCTTCTCCTGCTCGGTGAGCATCGGCTCGAGGAACTGCAGCGCCTCAAACTGCCCCTTCGCGCTGACAAAACGCACCGCCCGGCCGTGCAGCCGGCCCGGCTGCAGCCGGGTGCGCTCGACCTCCCGGGCGCGGACCAGCAGCTCATAGACCCCGTCCCCGACAAAGGCGAGCGCCAGCGGGCTGTGCTCCCGCACATCGATCTGATTTTCCGTCTCAAACAGCAACCGCGCTCTCTCCTTTCCGGTCAGAACAGATAGTCAAACTCGTACTCGCCGATCCGGACGGTGTCCCCCTCCTTGACCCCGAGCGCGACCAGTTTGTCCAGCACCCCGAGATCGGACAGCTGGGTCTGGAAGTACTGCAAGCTCTCGTAGTCCTCGACGTCGCTGCCCTCAAGGATCCGCTCGAGCCAGGGCGCGTCGACGAAGAAACTGCCGTCCTCCTCTTTGCGGACGGTGAACTCCCGCGCGTCGCGGGGGGCCGGCTTGACATAGTCGGGGGTGAAGACCGCAACCGGCGGCAGCTCCTTCAGTTTCTCAAAGACGATGCCGGGCAGCTTGTCCAGCCCCTTGCCGGTGGCGGCGCTGATCGGCAGAAAGTCGTACCCTTGTGCCCGGACAAACTGCTCAAAGTCCGCGACCTGCTCGGGGGTGGCGATGTCGCACTTGTTGCCCAGCACGATCTGGGGGCGCTGCGCCAGCACCGGGGAGAACTGTGCGAGCTCCCGGTTGATCTTGACAAAGTCGTCCTGCGGGTCTCTCCCCTCGCAGCCTGAGACGTCGACGACATGCAGCAGCAGCCGGCAGCGCTCGACATGGCGCAGAAAGTCGTGCCCCAGGCCGATCCCCTCCGACGCGCCCTCGATCAGGCCGGGGATGTCCGCCGCGACAAAGCTCGCCTCCTCCCCCACCCGGACCACCCCGAGCACCGGGGAGAGGGTGGTGAAGTGGTAGTTTGCGATCTTCGGCCGGGCGGCCGAGATCCGGGAGAGGGTGGTGCTCTTGCCGACATTCGGGAACCCGATCAGCCCGACGTCGGCGATCAGCTTGAGCTCGAGCTGGACGGTCAGCTCCTCCCCCGGCAGCCCCGGCTTTGCAAACCGGGGGATCTGGCGGGTCGGGGTGGCAAAGTGCCGGTTGCCGAGGCCGCCCCGGCCGCCCTTTGCGACGACGACCGGCTCCTCCCCCGAGATATCGGCGATCAGCCCGCCGGTCTCGGCGTCCTTGACCAGGGTGCCGCGGGGCACCCGGATCACGAGATCCGCACCGGATTTGCCGTAGCAGTTCGCGCCCCGGCCATTCTCCCCGTTTGCGGCGACATACTTGCGCTTGTATCGGAAGTCCATCAGGGTGGACAGGTTCGGGTCGGCGACGAACAGCACGTCCCCGCCCCGGCCGCCGTCCCCGCCGTCCGGCCCGCCGGCCGCCACATACTTCTCCCGGCGGAAGGAGACCGCGCCGTCCCCGCCCTTGCCGGCTTTGATCGTAATTTTTGCCACGTCCACGAACATGGGCCGTCACCTCCATCTGCCATTCTGCCCGAAAAGGGGCGGTAAAAAACGGAAAAGGGGCGAAAACGCTGCCGCGTTTTTGCCCCCTTGTTCCAGTTGTCTGTTACTGCTTGACGCTGACCCGCTTGCGGTCCTTGCCGAAGCGCTCGAAACGGACCACGCCATCGGTGAGGGCAAACAGGGTGTCGTCGCTGCCGTGACCCACATTCTCACCCGGGTGGATATGGGTGCCGCGCTGACGAACCAGAATGTTGCCGGCCAGAACCCGCTGGCCGTCGGCACGCTTGACGCCGAGACGCTTGGACTCGGAATCGCGGCCGTTCTTAGTGGAGCCTACGCCTTTTTTATGTGCCATGCTGTTTACACCTCCTGCTTAACCGACGATCTCGGTGATGGTAACCTTGGTGAAGGGCTGACGGTGGCCGATCTTCCGCATGCTGCCCTTCTTGGGACGATAGCGCAGCACATGGATCTTCTTGCCCTTGCCCTGCTTGTCGACGGTGCCCTTGACGCTGGCGCCGGCAACCACCGGGGTGCCGAACTTGACAGCGCCCTCCTCGCCAACCGCGAGGATCTGGTCGAAGACAACCTCCGCGCCGGCCTCGGCGGGGAGCTTCTCGACATAGATGACATCGCCCTTCTGAACGCGGTATTGCTTACCGCCGGTAACGATCACTGCGTACATCTGGATAACCTCTTTTTACTCAAGTCTCGCTGTTTCGGGCGGGCTGTGCAGCCACTTGAAAAGCCCAGCACATGCGGCTTGAATACTATACCATACCAAACGCAAAATGTCAAGACAAACTGCAAGGTGTGGCAGAATAAGAAAACAACGGTTCTGCCGTAGACTTTTGGCGTAGAAAGCACTTAGAGCGGCCCCCCAAGCCACCAAGGCTTGAGGGGCCGCTCTTC
>DXIA01000095.1 GCA_019113125.1 Candidatus Pygmaiobacter gallistercoris
CGGGTGCAAGGAAAAGCACCTCATCCAACGCCATTTGGCGTTGGATACGGCACCCTTTGTGGATGTCGCGGGCAGCAGAGCTGCCCCGGCGTTTTGACGCCGCAGCCGCGCAAAAGCGGCCTTTTTACGGCATTGTTTTCTTATCCTGCCACACCTCAGGGCGATGCCTTTTTGTTTGTCTTTTTTTCATTTTGCAGTATAATAGAGAAAAATCAAGACCGAAAGGGGCGTTTTATGATGGCACAGCTCACCTATCAGGGGCACGGCAGCCTGCGGATTGTCTCGGCAGCGGGAGCGGTGCTCTATCTCGATCCCTTTGCCGGAGAGGGTTACGACCTGCCGGCTGATCTCATCCTGGTCACCCACGACCACCACGACCACAACCGGGTTGATCTGGTCACCAAGAAACCGGACTGCCGGATCATCACCTTCCGGGAGGCGCTGAAGGGTGGAGAATACCAGGACTTTCTCGACTACGGGTTCGCCATTCGGGCGGTTCCCGCCGGCAACCAAAACCATGACCCCGCCTGCTGTGTCGGCTTTCTGATCACGGTGGACGACAAAAAGCTCTATGCTGCCGGTGACACCTCCACCACCGAGGCGATGGCGGGATTCGCACAGCTCGGCCTCGACTGGGCGCTGCTGCCGATCGACGGGGTCTATAACATGGGCCCGGAGGAGGCCTCCCGCGCCGCGGCGCTGATCGGCGCGGCCCACAGCGTACCGATCCATATGAAACCCGGTGCGCTGTTTGACGAGGAGATGGCGGCCAGATTCTCCGCGCCCGGCAAAACGGTACTTCGCCCCGGCGAGACGGTGACCCTGTGAGCGGGGAGAGCCGGACCGGACTGCGGGTCGTACTCTGCCAGGTCAACAGCCAGTACATCCACTCCGCCCTCGCACCCTGGTCGCTCGCCGCGGCGGCAGGCGCCCGTTGCGCACTGCCGCATACCCTGCGGGTGGAGGACGCCAACATCAATCAACCCCCCGAACAGGTGGCCGACCGGCTCTGTGCCGGCCGGCCTGATTTTATCGGCCTGTGCTGCTATATCTGGAACGCCGCCTATCTGCGCCGGCTGCTGCCGCTGCTGCGTCGCCGGCTGCCGGAGGTTCTGCTGGTGGCCGGGGGGCCGCAGGCGAGCTTTGACTGTGGGGACTTCTCTGCGAAGAACCCGGAATTCGACTATCTGCTCGCCGGGGAGGGCGAGATCTCCTTTCCGCGGCTGCTCGACGCACTGGCCGGCGCGGGACGGCCGGAAGAGGTGCCGGGGCTTGTCCGCAGGACACCGGACGGGCTGGTACAAAATCCGCCGCCCCCACCGGTGACCGAGCTGGATGACCCCTATACCCCCGCCTATTTTGAGGCATTGCAGGGACGGATCGCCTATCTCGAGGGCAGCCGGGGCTGCCCGTTCCACTGCGCCTTCTGTCTGTCCGGGCGGGAGGATCGGCTGCGGCAGTTCCCGCTCGGGGAGACGCTGGAGCGGGCGGTGCGGCTGGCCCGCTCCGGCTGCCGGACCATCAAGTTCGTCGACCGGACCTTCAATGCCGACCGGCAGCGGGCCCAGGAGATCTGGCGATTTCTGATCGCCCGGCGGGCCGACGGCACCATCCCGGAGGGGGTCTGTTTTCACTTCGAGATCGGGGCGGATCTCTTCGATGCGGAGAGTCTTCAGCTGCTCGCCGGCGCGCCGGCGGGGCTGTTTCAGTTTGAGGCGGGTCTGCAGAGCTTTTCGCCCCGCACCCTCAAAGCCGTCGCGCGGGCGGCGGACAACGACCGGATCTGCGCAAATCTGCTCGCGCTGCGGGAGCGGGGCAACATCCATCTGCACATCGACCTCATCGCCGGGCTGCCCTATGAGGACGCGGCGGCCTTTGCCGCGGGGTTCGATCGCGCCTATGCACTACAGCCCCACCAGCTGCAGCTGGGGTTTCTCAAGCTGCTGCGGGGCAGCCCGCTCTGGGACCAGGCGACGGCGCTGGGGCTTTGCTTTGACCCCGCGCCGCCCTATGCGGTCACCTCCACCCGCTGGCTCTCTGCCAGTGATCTTGCCCGGCTGCATGACGCCGAATGGGCGCTCGACCGGCTGCACAACAGCGGCCGGTATCCCCGCACACTGGCCGAACTGCTCGACCGGTGGCAGGGCGGCGCGCTCGCCTTTTTTGCGGCGTTTCGCGGTTTCTGCCGGGCAGGGGGACTCTCCGATCACCCCGCGCAGGACGCGCTCACCGCAGCGCTGTTCCGGTTTGGCGGCGCGCTGGCCGGGATGTCCGAGACGCGGCTGCGGGACCTGCTCTGCATGGATCTGCTCTCCTGCCGCCGGGGCGGAACACTGCCGGCGGTTCTGCGGCGACAGGATCCGGATTTCGGACGGATCGCGCCGCTGATCCGCAGCGGGCGGGCGGATGCGCTCGGCGGGGCTTTTGCCGACGCCCGGGCGCGGTACGCCGGCGGGCTGCTGCGGTTCTGCATCCTCTACAGCGGGGTGGGCTGCTGTGGCGGCGGCCGGACGCTGGTCCTCGCCGACCACCGCCGCGCCGATCCGGTCAGTGGCCGGTATCCGCTGACCCTGCTGCCGCTGACGGAGTTTTTTGCCCGCTGCGCAGACCCGTCTTCTGCCCCAGCTGATACCAGATGACCCCGGCCAGCACCAGCGCCGCACCGAGCAGCGCAAATCGGCCCGGGCGCTCTCCAAAGACCAGCGCGACCAGCAGCGGATTGAGGATCGGCTCGATCGCGCAGAGCAGATTTGCGGTCACCGGCCCCACCGCGATGAGGGCGCGGGCGAGCAGCAGAAAACCGAGCCCGATCTGAAAGACCCCGAGCAGCGCGACCGCGAGGAGGGCGG
>DXIA01000096.1 GCA_019113125.1 Candidatus Pygmaiobacter gallistercoris
ACAAGATGAAGATGACCGAAATTTTGAAGGACTCCCCCATCATCGCTGCGGTCAAGGATTCCGCAGGGCTGCAGGAGGCGCTGAAATGCGACAGCGAGGTCTTTTTTATCCTTTTTGGAACCATCTGCAATATCGATGAGATTGTTGAGAGAGCAAAGTCTGCGGGAAAGATTGTCTTTGTGCACCTCGATCTGGTCGAGGGGCTGGCCGGAAAGGATGTCGCGGTGGATTTTCTCAAAAAGAACACCCGACTCGACGGCATCATCTCAACCAAGCCGCCGCTGCTCAAGTACGCAAAATCACAGGGGCTGTTGACGGTGCAGCGCTTTTTTCTGCTGGACTCCATCGCCGCCGCCAACATCGACCGGCAGTTCGCGACGAGCCGGCCGGATATGGTGGAGGTGCTGCCCGGGCTGATGGCCGACGCCATCGGGGAGATCGCAAAGAAACACCCCGAGACCCCGGTTATCGCCGGCGGGCTGATCCGCACCGAGGAGGAGGTGCTCGCCGCGCTCGGCGCGGGGGCTGCCGCCGTCTCCTCTACCAATCGGGATGTCTGGTTCATGTGATTTTAATTCAACAAAGAAACGCGAACCTGCAAGCAGAATGCAGGTCCGCGTTTTTTTATTTTGTATTGTTTTTCATCCCGGCCTGCGCCTGAGCCACCAGCTCGGGCGGAAAATCATAATACCCCAGCAGCCGGATCGCGTTGGTGGTGCGACAGGGCCCCATCTTCAGCTTGTAATCAAAGGTCACGCCTCGGTCGCTCACCTCCTCGCTGAAATGCCGGTTTTCATACAGCCCGGCCAACAGCTCGGTCAGTTCAAGATCATGGGTGGCGGCCACACAAAGACAGCCCGGACGGCTGAGATACCGCAGCACCGCACAGGAGGCGGCAATCCGCTCGGCGGTATTCGTTCCTTTCAGCACCTCGTCGATAAAGCAGTAGAAAGGCAGCGGGCCGCCGACCAGCGCCACCACCCGGCGCATCGATTTGATCTCGGCGACAAAGTAGCTCTCGCCCGCCGCGAGATCATCCCGTGCCGCCATCGAGGTGATGACCGCCGCCCGGCAGAGCGTAAAGGACGCTGCGGTACAGGTGTTGAGGTTCTGCGCGAGGATCGCGTTGAGGGCGACCGCCTTGATGAAGGTCGACTTGCCGGACGCGTTGGATCCGGTCAGCAACCATCCCCGCTCGATTGCCGCATCATTCGGCACACAGTCCGACTCGGTGAGCAGCGGATGCAGCAACCCCTTTGCGTGAATCTCAAGTTCGGTCCCAAACTCCGGGTGGGCCCAGACCGGCAGACTGCAGCGGTAGGAGAGGATCGCCTGCGCCGCATCGAGCTCCCCGATCTGCTCAAACAGTGCCTGGGTTTGCTCCCGCGCTGCGCAGAACACCCGCACCGCGCTGCGGTAACGCAGGATGGGAAACAGGGTCAGCATCCCGATCAGCTGCACCAACATATACTCGTTGGACTGCGGCGAGGGCGCGAGCAGGACCACCGTTTTGCCGATCCGGTGGGTGAGTGCGGCCAGCCGGCCGAGTTCCTTTGCCCGCGCGGGGAAACGTTGTTCGAGCAGTTTTTCCAGTCGCCGTGCCGCGGCGAAAACCGCCAGCTGGTAGCTGATCGTCTCGAGCCGCCCTTCCAGCTTTTTCTGAATCCGGAGATAGCGCCAAATATTGTGGCAGAGTGCGCCGATCAGCAGTAGGGAACCGAACGAGGGAAGAAAGAAGAAAAAGGGGATGCTCACCAGCGGCAGCACTGCGAAGAAGGGCAGAAACCGTTCCCCCTCCAGCGCAAAGTCCTCCGGCTCAAACAGCAGCCGCGAGGGGTCGATGCCGGTGCGCTTCCCCAGCCGCAGCAGCACAAGCTGCAGCCGCAGCCGAAACGACTCGTCCTGCATTCCCTCCATCAGTTCCTCCTGTCGCCGCTGCTGTTCTGCATCCAGCCGCCGGTGGAGCAGCGCATAGAGATATTCCTCCCCAATCAGCGAGCGACAGCCGTTAATCCGATCGAAGAGATCCTCCATTCCGAGATCATCCCAGCTGCGCTCGTCCACAAGGCCGGGATCAGGATGTTCCTGCTGCCAACGCTCCCAGTAGCGGGAGATGCCGGTGCGCTTATAATCGCTGTGCGGCACCGCGCCGAACTGGCGCTGCAGCATCTGCAGCTGTTTCTTTTTCCCTCTGCCGCTGTCCACTGCAAACCAGAGAAACATCGCAGCAAAGAGAATACCGAGCAGTGTGATCTGAAAGGTCATGCCATTCTCCTTAGTTGTGCCCCGGGCAGATCCCCACCGGCCCCTCGCCCTGTTTGTAGTAGCCGGTTGCGGTCGGACAGCCGGAACCCGGCAGCAAACCGGTGACGGTGCAGTACTGGATCTGCTCGACCGTCTCATCGACCGGAAACTCTTTCTTTTCCAGCCCGCGCTGGGCCGCACGCATCACATTGCGCCAGGCAAGGGTTGGCGGATGGGCGGAATAGTTGACCGACAGCGGCAGATTCTCGTCATATCCGTACCAGCTCGCGGTGACATAATAGGGGGTCAGTCCGATGAACCAGTGATCCCGGTTGTCGCTGGTGGTGCCGGTCTTGCCGACCGAGTCCATCCCGTCATTGACCGAGTAGCCCGCGCCAGTTCCCTCCCCCTTCATCACGCCGGCGAGCAGCCGATTCATGATATAGGCGGTGTCGGTGTCGATGACCTGCCGGGTCTCAATCTTTGGCTCCATCAGCTGCTTGCCGCTGCCAAAATCCACCCGGACATAGCTGTGGACGGTGGTAAAGCTGCCGCCGCTGCCAAAGATACTGTAGGCGCCGGCCATCTCCTCCGGGGTGACGCCGGTGGTGCTGGAGCCGAGGATCATCGGCCCGCTGTCCCGATCAGCCGAGACAAAGCTGGTGATTCCGAGCTCCTGGGTAGTGAACTGGTAGATTTTATTGACGCCGACCTTCTCCCCGACCCGGACGGCGATGGTATTGATGCTGCGGGCAAGCGCATCGGCAACCAGCAGCTCTTTGCCCGAATAGGTATTCGAGAAGTTGCGCGGCCAGTCCTTCATCTCGCCGGTCTCCTCGTCCTTCACCTGTCGCACTGCGCTGTCCTCAAAGGCGGAGGACCAGTTGATCTTATCCTCCTGAATACCCAGCACATAGGCGCCGATCGGTTTCATCGTGCTGCCTACCTGCCGCTTTGCCTGGGTCGCGCGGTTGAATCCGCGGCTGATCTCCTTCTCTCCGAGACCGCCCACTACCGCGCAGATCTCGCCCTCATAGTTCAGGCTGATCATCGCCGCCTGTGGGTAGACGGTAATTGTTCCGGTCACCTGGTTTCCATCTTCATCCAAAACCGGCTGGCCGTCGTCATCGGTCAGCGGCCCGGTCGTCCTGACCCCGGGTCTTGGATAGACCGAGGCGCTCTCGAGCGTCTGCTCCATCGTGCTCTGCAGGGTGGGCACCACCGTCGCATAGATCCGCAGTCCGCCGTCATAGAGCAGCCTTGTCGCCTCAGCGCGGCTGAGGCCTCGCTGCTCTTCGAGGTCCGCGATCAGATCCTCAATCAGCGCATCGGTGAAATAGTCGGTAGGGGTCTCATCCCGCTCGGGATCCTCGCCGGTGCCGGTGATGACCAGCGGTTCGGCGACCGCGGCGTCATGTTCCTCCTGGGTGATGAACCCCTCCGCCAACATCTCATCCAGCACATAGTTGCGCCGCTCAAGATGTGCCTCCGGCTTGGTGACCGGGTTGTACCGCGCGGGGCTGCGGGTGATCGCAGCAAGGCTGGCGCACTGGGCGAGGGTCAGCTTGTCCACTGTTGTTCCGAACAGTTTTTCCGCCTCAGCCGCGACACCGGCGGTATTGCCGGTGAAACTGATGGTGTTGAGGTAGGCCTCGAGAATGGTCTCCTTGTCGTAGGTGGCGTCCAGCCGGACCGCGCGCCAGATCTCCCGGATCTTGCGCAGATAGCCCGCCGCACCGCTGTCGTCATCGTCCCGGGTCAGGTTCTTGACCAGCTGCTGGGTGATGGTGGAAGCGCCGATTTTGAGGCCGTCCTCCCCGCCAAAATAGCTGCCGGTGAGGGCGTATTTGACCTCGTTGAGGGCCGCATAGACCGTCCGGACCAGATTAATTCCGTGGTGATTGTAAAAATTCTTGTCCTCCACCGCGATGAAGGCGTCTTTGAGGTACCGCGGCATCAGCGATCCATCGACATACTCCTTGTTCTGGGTACAGGGCAGCGTGGCATACTCCTGCCAGTCGCCGTCCTCTTCCTTTGCGTAGATGATCGTCTCGGTCTTGTAGGGGATCTGGTCGAGGTCCAGCCAGAGATCATCGTTGCGGGTCGAGACCCCGAGATAGATCCCGAGGCTGCCGACCCCCACCAGTAGGATTAAAAGCAGCGAGAGCAGAATCCGCGCCCGCAGCGAATGGTGGCGGCGCTGTTTTTTCTTTTTCCTGCGCTCCGGGCGCTGCTGGGCACCGTGTTCCGGGCTAGACGCCCGGCGGTATTCCGTGCGGGTCGTCGCCGCAGCACCGCGGCCTCTCTTCTGTCTTTTCTGCGGACGGGAAGAAACGGCCCCGCTGCGATAGGGGCTGTCGGTCTGATCCTCTGCCGGCAGAATAAAATCATCGTCAAAGATGCTCGGCCTTTTGCCGTCTCCCCCTTCCTGATAAGGGTGCTGTCCATTGCGGGCCATCTCACTTCACCTCCGTCTTTGTCGTTTCTTTTTATTCTACGTCAAACCCTGCCCGATTTCTCCATTTTTTTGTGAATTTTGCAGCCGGGTTTTTTTCGTATTCTTGTATCATAATATAAATTCCCATTTTTGTCCATATCGACGGGATCTGCCGCCAATCCCCCAGAATAAAAAAACCGTCTCCCGCCGCAGCGGGAAACGGTTTCTCCCTGTGATCAGAACTCTTCCACCGCATGCCGGCCGAAACGGCGCGCATCCGGCACCGGCAGCCCGAGCGCGATCCGGCGCACCATGTCCAGTGCGTGCTGGGTGCTCATCCGGCGGACCCGGCTGCGCTCGGAGTGCTCCACCGACAGCCGCTTGACCCAGACCTCGTGCCCGCAGCTGACCGCCACATAGACAGTGCCCACCGGCTTTTCCTCGGTGCCGCCCGTCGGGCCCGCGATGCCGGTGATCCCGACCCCAAAGTCGGCCTTGCCCTGTTTCTGTACCCCGAATGCCATCTGGGCCGCAACGGTGGCGCTGTAGACGCTGTACTTCTTGATCGCAGCGGGCTTGACCCCGAGGATCCGGCGTTTCGCCGCGGCCGCATAGGTCACCGCGCCGAAATCGAAAACCTCCGACGCACCGTCCACGCTGGTGATCCGCTGCGCCAGCAGACCGCCGGTGCAGCTCTCCGCCGTCGCGAGACGGCGGCGCTGGCGGGTCAGCACCGACACGACCACCCGCTCAAGTCCCTCAGCCTCCTCGCTGTAGATCAGATCGCCCAGCCGGTCGCGGAACTTCTGCACCAGCGCTTCCCGCAAGGTCTCGGCCTGCTGCTCATCCTCCCCGCGGGCGGTCACCCGGACGGCGACCTCGCAGTTCTTCGCATAGAGGGCGGCGGTGGGATTCCCCCCCTCCAGCAGATCCCCGACCATCTCCTCCAGCGCGCTCTCGCCCGGGCCGAAGACATGCAGCATGGTCGAGACGATTGCGCCGCCCGCCATCTGCATCAGGATGCCCCGCACCGACCGCTCGAACATCTCCCGCATCTCGTGCGGTACACCCGGCATCAGGATCGCGGTGCAGCTGCCGTCCTCGAACAGCACACCGGGGGCGGTGCCGCAGCTGTTGGGAATCTTTTTGCCCCGCTTTGGCACCATCGCCTGTTTTTCATTGTTGTGGGGCATGCCGCCGCGGCACTCAAAATACATCTTGATCTTATCGAGTTCTTCCGGATCGAGTACCAACTCATCCCCAAAGACCTGGGCCACCGTCTCCTTGGTCAGATCGTCCGCCGTCGGTCCAAGGCCGCCGGTAAAGAGCAAAAGATCGCTGCGCTGCTTTGCCTCCTCCACCAGCTTTGCCAGCCGGGCGGTGTTGTCCCCGATCACACACTGGTGGTGTACCGTGATGCCCAGCGCCGCCAGCTCCTTGGAGAGGTACTGCGCATTGGTGTTGAGGATATCCCCCAACAGCAGCTCGGTCCCCACCGAGATCAATTCCGCTTTCATCTCTGTCTTCTCTCCCTTGTCTCTCTGCTCCGTCGCTCACTCGATGTGAATCTTCTCCGCGTTCTCCGCTGCGGCCTCTTCCAGCGCGGCCAGCTCCGGCATCGCCGCCTCCGCCGCGAGGATCTCCTCCAGCGAGGGCTTGGTCTTGGGATGGGGCGGGGTGAAGATGGTGCAGCAGTCCTCAAACGGCTGGATACTGATCTCGTAGGTGTCGATTTTGCGGGCAATCTCGGTGATCTCGCTCTTATCCATCCCGATCAGCGGTCGCAGCACCGGCAGCTCCTGCGCAGCGTCGGTGCAGACGATCGCCTTGAGGGTCTGGCTCGCCACCTGCGCAAGGCTCTCGCCGGTGATCAACGCGTCCGCGCCGTATTTGACACTCAGCTTTTCCGCCACCCGCATCATACTGCGGCGCATCAGCACGGTGAACAACACCGGCACCCCGTGATCCCGGATATAGACCTGCGGCTCGGTAAATGGCACCACAAACAGCTTGAAGGGCCCGCACCAGGGCATCAGCTGGTAGGCGAGATCCACCACCTTCTGTTTTGCCCGCTCACTGGTGTAGGGCGGGCTGGCGAAATGGACTCCCTGGATCGTCAGTCCGCGCTTTGCCATCATCCAGGCGGCAACCGGGGAGTCGATGCCGCCCGAGAGCAGCACACTCGCCTTGCCGGAGGTGGAGGTCGGCAGCCCGCCGGCCCCCTTCACCTTGTCGGGATGGACATAGGCCGCATAGTCCCGCACCTCGACGAAGACCTGGCAGTCCGGGTGGTGCACATCCACCGTCAGATGAGGGAACGCATCGAGCAGCACCCCGCCGAGCTCGCTGGCGAGCTCCATCGAGGTCATCGGAAAGGTCTTGTCGCTGCGCCGGGCCACCACCTTGAAGGTCTTGGCCCGCCCCAGCTCCTCGGCGAGGTATTCCTTTGCGACCGCGCAGATCCGGTCAAACTCCTTCTCACAGACCGCCGCCCGGGAGAGCGCCGCGATGCCGAAGACCTTCTGCATCCGGCGGTAGACCTCATCCATATCGATCCCGTCGTCCTGCGGCTCGACATAGATGGTGCTCTGGGCGTTGTAGACCTTAAAATTGCCGAGGCCGGAAAGCCGCTTGCGGATGGTCTTCATCGCCGCGACCTCAAAGGTCTTGCGGTTGAGTCCCTTCAGGGCCATCTCGCCCTGGTATGCCATAATCAGTTCTTTCATGCTCTCTTCCTTTTTGTTGTCAGCGCCGCTGCAGTGTTGCCAGCCCCTCGTCGAGGCCCTGGAGCAGCGCGGTAATATCCTCCTCGGACGTGTTGTCGCAGAAACTGACCCGCAGTGCCCCATCGATCCGGGCGGCGGGCAGTTTCATCGCCATCAGGGTGTGGCTCGCAGCTCCCTTGGAGCAGGCCGATCCGCTCGAGACATAGACCTCTTTGCTCTCGAGAAAATGCAGCATCGTCTCGCTGCGCACCCCGGGAATCGAGAAGTTGAGGACATAGGGGGAGGCGTCGGCCGGTGAGTTGATGGTGATCCCCTCCCGTTTTCCGAGCTCCGCCCGCAGCAGGTCGTTGAGCCGCTGTGCCGCTGAAAGCCGGGTGGTGATCGTCTTTCCATACCGTTCCGCCGCCGCGCCGAGGGTGACGATGTAGGGCACATTCTCGGTACCGGGGCGCATTCCCTTCTCCTGTCCACCGCCACCGTAGACCGGCCCGATCCGGTAGTTTTTGCGCAGATAGAGCGCGCCGATCCCCTTGGGGCAGTGCATCTTGTGGCCGGAGAGCGCAAAGCTGTCGATCTCCCCGCCCGAGAGTTTCAGCGGGTGCTTGCACCAGCCCTGTACCCCGTCCACATGGATCGAGGCACGGGCATTTTTGGCACGGACCTTTTTGGCCAGTGCCACCGGATCGAGCAGGGTGCCAATCTCGTTGTTGACAAACATAAAGGCAACAAGGCCGGTCTGCTTGTCCACCGCATCGAGAAATGCGCCCTCATCAATATGGCCGTCTGCGCCCGGGTTGACGGTGCGGATCTCCCAGCCGCGGGCCGCAAGCAGCTCGAGGGTGCGGTAGACCGCCGGATGCTCAAAGCCGGTCACAACGATGTTTTTCGCCCAGTTTTTGGTCCGCTCGGCTGCGCCCTGCAGCGCGATGTTGTCGCTCTCGGAGCCGCAGGCGGTGAAGTAGATCTCCCCCGCCGTGACCCCCAGTGTTAATGCGACCTGCGCGCGGGCATGGTTTATCGCCCGCTCCGCCTCCATCCCCGGCTTATAGAGGGAGGATGGATTGCCGAACAGCTCCAGCATCGTGTCGTAACAAATTTTTGCCAGCTGCGGATCCACCACGGTGGTGGCCGCATTATCGAGATAGTGCATCTTTACGCCTCCTGCACAGATCCAGGCAGCGGCTGCCCGCTGCATTCTTAACCATGTCATTATACAACAACAACAGCCCGACACGCAACTTGTCCTTGCGCGCCGGGCCCGGAACGGATACAATAAAAACCGGTCGTACCACAGATACTGCAGAAGGAGGGTCCAAAGATGGGAATTGGAATGCGAAGTGTTTACTGGGTGGAGGTGCTGCGGCTGATCCCGACCGCGGACCATCTCGACCGCGCAAAACTCGATGCGGTGCTGGGCTGGTTTGACCCGGAGGATCTCTCTCCCCTGCAGCCGCTCATCGCCACCAGCGACCCGGAACTGAACCTCTATCTGCTCGACGGCCACTGCCGCGCCTGGGCACTGTGGGCCACCGGGGTGGAGATGGCTCCCATCGTCGTCCGGGACGGTGTCTGTCCGTCCCGGCTCTCTGAGCTGCCCCGCGATATCTCCTCCCTGCCGATCTTATAATTTTTTGTTGTCCCCCTGATGCAGCGCGATGTACTGGGTCAACTCGGTGATCTGCCGGTCCATCGTGGAGAGCTTGATGGTGGTGGTGAACTGCTTGATAATCAGGACGAAGATGATGCAAAGGTAGAGCAGATTTGCCGGGGATTTTACTCCGATGAGCCCCGCCGCCCAGCCGACAATCTCAGGGACGGCCCCCAGCACCACCAAAAAAGCGCTGAACAGACTCCAGAAAATCGTATACCCAATCTGAAGGCGATTTTTCCGGATCTTGTAAATAAAGTAAACCATCGTGATAACTGCTCCTGAAAAGAGCAGGATCAACAGCAGTCCATTCATCTTGTCTGCGCCTCCTTTCCGGAATCCAACCGTTTGCCGCCGCGGAACCACTGCACCACCAGAATCGAAATCGCCACCTGCATCATATAGCTGATGCTTCGGGGGAGATTGAGATAG
>DXIA01000097.1 GCA_019113125.1 Candidatus Pygmaiobacter gallistercoris
GTTGTCCATAGGCGGACAGTTGTTTTTCTTATCCAACCTCTGCTGGGCAAAACGGCGGTCCGGATGCCCGGATTTATAAAAAAGAAGGCCCGCCGCAGTTGCGGCAGGCCTTCTCCTGTGTGCTTATGAAACGAGAAAGGTTTGTTACTTGGACAGGCGCTCCTTCAGAGCAGCGAGCTCGGCGCGCAGCTCGGCGGGCACATGGTCGCCGATCTGGTTGTAGAGCTCCTCGACGCCGTTGGCATCCTCCATCCACAGATCCTTGTCGACGGTCAGCAGGCCCTTGACGGTGTCGAGGGTGATGCCGTCCAGACCGGTGATGTCGATGTCCTCGGGCTTGGGCAGGTAGCCGATCGGGGTCTCGACCGCGTCGACCTCGCCCTTGCAGCGCTTGAGGATCCACATCAGGACGCGCATGTTGTCGCCAAAGCCCGGCCAGATGAAGTGACCCTCGTCATCGGTGCGGAACCAGTTGACGTGGAAGATCTTGGGAGCCTTGTCACCCAGCTTGCGGCCCATATCGATCCAGTGTGCGAAGTAGTCGCCCACGTTGTAGCCGAAGAAGGGACGCATCGCCATCGGGTCGCGGCGGACAACGCCGACGGCACCGGCAGCGGCAGCGGTGGTCTCAGAGGCCATCGAGGAGCCGACATAGACGCCATGGTTCCAGCTGAAGCTCTGGTAGACCAGCGGGGCGGTCTTCGCGCGGCGGCCGCCGAAGATCATTGCGGTAACCGGCACACCGGCGGGGTTGTTGAACTCCTTGGACAGGCAGGGGCAGTTGACCGCAGGAGCGGTGAACCGGCTGTTGGGGTGCGCCAGCTTGCCGCCCTCGGCGACATACTTCTTGCCGTCGACTGCGAGGCCGGTCCACTCCTGGACATCCTCGGGCGGGTTCTTGTCCAGACCCTCCCACCAGACGGTGTTGTCGGCCAGGTTATGCGCAACGTTGGTGAAGATGGTGCCCTTCATCGTGGTGTGCAGCGCGTTGGGGTTGGACTTCTCGTTGGTGCCGGGCGCGACGCCGAAGAAACCGTTCTCGGGGTTGATGGCGTACAGACGGCCGTCCTCACCGATGTGCATCCAGGCGATATCGTCGCCGACGGTCCAGACCTTATAGCCCTTCTTCGCATAGACCTCGGGCGGGATCAGCATGGCCAGGTTGGTCTTGCCGCAGGCCGAGGGGAAGGCGGCGGTGATGTAGTCGATATGGCCGGTGGGATCCTCGAGGCCGAGGATCAGCATATGCTCAGCCATCCAGCCCTCTTTGTAGCCCTGATAGCAGGCGATACGCAGCGCAAAGCACTTCTTGCCCAGCAGGACGTTGCCGCCGTAACCGGAGTTGATCGACCAGATCGCATTGTCCTCGGGGAACTGCACAATGTAGCGGTTCTCGGGGTCGATGTCGGCACGGGCGTGCTGGCCGCGGACGAAGTCGTTGGAGTCGCCCAGCTGACGCAGCGCCTTGACGCCGATACGGGTCATAATATCCATGTTCAGCACGACATAGATCGAGTCGGTGACCTCAATGCCGACCTTGGAGAAGGGGCTGCCGATGGGGCCCATGCAGTAGGGAATGACATACATGGTGCGGCCCTTCATGACGCCGGTGTACAGCGGCAGCAGCTTGGCCTTCATCTCGTTGGGATCCATCCAGTTGACCATCGCGCAGTCATCCGCCTTGTTGGAGGTGCAGATGAAGGTGCGGTCCTCAACACGGGCCACGTCGTTCTTGGCGGTGTGGTGCAGCACGCAGCCAGGCAGTTTCTCCTGATTGAGCTCCTCCAGCTCGCCGGTGGCGAAGGCCTGCTCACGCAGCGCGCGCAGCTGTCCCTCAGAACCGTCGATCCAGATGGTCTTGTCCGGGGTCATGAGGTCTTCCATCTCTTTGACCCAGTCCAGCACATGCTGGTTGGTAGTTAAGATACTCATAAGACACAACTCACCTTTCTCAAAATATTGACATTTCGACAGGCGGGAACGCCACTCGCGACCCCTCGCGCGGGCCGGCGATTCCGTCGATTTGGACCTTGATTGACAAAATCCGAAATCAAAGCCATTGTACCACAATGTTAAAAATTTAGCAACATCCAAACCGGCCAAAATCACTGTATAAAGCTGCTAAACCACACTCTTCATAAAAAATTAACAACTCTTTGGATCGAGATCGGGATCGTCGATCGGCAGGGTGGCAAGCCCGTTGAGATCCGCTCCCGCCCGCGCCCCGGCACGGTATTCATAGTATCCGGCGGAGCCGATCATCGCGGCATTGTCCCCACACAGCGAGAGCCTGGGCAGATAGAGGGACGCGCCGATCTCGGCGCAATCCCGCTCGAGCAGGTCGCGCAGCACCAGGTTTGCCGCCACCCCGCCGGCAATGCAGACCTTCTTCGCGCCGGTCTCCCGCGCGGCGAGCATCAGCTTTTCGGCGAGGATCTCGGTGACCCGGAACTGAAAGCTCGCAGCCATGTCGGGGACATTGATCTCCTCTCCCCGCATCTTCGCCTGGTTGACCAGATTGAGTACCGCTGTCTTGAGCCCCGAAAAGCTGACGTCATACCGGCCGGCGAGTTTCGGGGTGGGCAGCCGGTAGGCGGACGGATTGCCGCCGAGTGCCGCTTTGGCCACCGCCGGGCCGCCGGGATACCCCAGCCCCAGCGTGCGGGAAACCTTATCGAATGCCTCCCCCGCCGCGTCGTCCACCGTTCGGCCGAGCACATGAAAGCGGGTGTAATCCTCCACCTGAATGATGTGGCTGTGCCCGCCGCTCGCGACGAGACAGAGAAAGGGCGGTTCGAGATCGGGATGGGTGAGGTAGAGGGCGGCGATGTGTCCCCGCAGATGGTGGACCGGGACCAGCGGCTTGTCCGCCGCGAAGGCCAGCCCCTTGGCGAAGTTGACCCCGACCAGCAGCCCGCCGATCAGTCCGGGGGCAAAGGTGACCGCCACCGCGCCGAGGTCCTGCACGGTGACCCCCGCCTCGTCCAGCGCCGCCTGCACGACGGTGCTGATCGCCTCGATGTGGCGGCGGGAGGCAATCTCCGGCACCACCCCGCCGTAGAGGTTGTGTTCGGCGGCCTGGCTGGCCACCTGATTGCTGCGGATGATCCGACCGTCCTCCACCACCGCGGCGGCGGTCTCATCGCAGCTGGACTCGATTCCCAGAATCAGCATGTTATTCCTCCAGCCCGCGCCGCAGCGCGGGATTTTCTCTCAAAAAATCAATTCCATCGTAAAGCCGTCCTCCCGCGGGCGGTCGAACAGCCCCCGCCGGCGGGCGAGCTGTGTAAATCCCAGCTGCCGGTAGAGAGCCAGTGCCGGCGCGTTGGAGCAGCGCACCTCGAGCAGGCAGCGGGTCGCCCCGGCGGCGGCGAGTGTCTCAAACGCCTGCTGCAGCAATGCGGACGCGATTCCCCGGTTCCGCAGCGCCGTCTTGACCGCCACCGTCTCGAGCTCGGCGGTCTCCCCGATCAGCGAAAAACAGGCAAAACCGACCGGTTCCTCTCCCAGCCGAGCGGCAAAGCAGCGGCTGGTCGGCTTTGTGAGCTCGGCGGCGAGCTGCCGCTCGGTCCAGGGGTCCGGCGCATCGGCGCACAGCGGCGCAAAGGCGGTGCAGTCGACCGGCTGCAGTGGTGTGACCGCGGTGGTCAATCCTTCGCGTCGTACCATGTCGCGCCCTCCTGTACCTCGGCGATCAGCCGCACCGGCAGGTCGGCGGCCCGCTCCATCTCCTCGCCGAGGATCGCGGCGGCCCGCTGTGCCTCGGCGGCGGGGGCCTCGACGATCAGCTCATCGTGGACCTGCAGCACCAGCTTGGCGCGCAGTCCCTCGTCGGCGAGCCGGCGGAAGACCCGGATCATCGCCAGCTTGATGATGTCGGCCGCGGTGCCCTGGATCGGGGTGTTCATCGCCATCCGCTCGCCCAGTGCGCGGACGTTGCGGTTGGCGGCGTTGATCTCGGGCAGCGGGCGGCGACGGCCATAGAGGGTGGTGACATAGCCCTGCTCGTGCCCCTCCTTGACCGTCCGCTCCATATACTCCCGCACCCCGGAGTACTCGTTGAGATAGCTCTTGATAAAGGAATCCGCCTCGGCCACCGAGACCCCGACGTCCTTTGAGAGGCTGAACGCCCCGATGCCGTAGACGATGCCGAAGTTGACCGCCTTGGCCCGCGAGCGCAGCTGGGGGGTGACCATCTCGAACGGCACCCCGAAGATCCGCGACGCGGTCGCCCGGTGGATGTCCTCCCCGTCGGCAAAGGCCTTCTGCATGTTTTTGTCCCCGCTGATGGCGGCGAGGATCCGCAGCTCGATCTGACTGTAGTCAGCATCGAGCAGTACGCTGCCCTGCGGCGCGATGAAGTACCGCCGCAGCCGGCTGCCGAGCTCGGTGCGCACCGGGATGTTCTGCAGGTTCGGCTCACTGGAGGAGATCCGGCCGGTGCGGGTCTCGGTCTGGTTGAAGACCGAGTGGACCCGCCCGTCCTCGCCGACCACCCGCAGCAGCCCCTCGACATAGGTCGAGTTGAGTTTCTGGTAGCTGCGGTAGAGCAGGATGTGGTCGATGACCGGGTGCACCCCCCGCAGCGACTCAAGGGTCTCGGCATTGGTCGACCAGCCGCTCTTGGTCTTCTTCTTGGCCGGCAGCCCCAGCTTGGAGAAGAGTGCATCCCCGAGCTGCCGGGTCGAGTTGAGGTTAAACTCATAGCCGACCAGCCGGTAGATCTCGTCGAGCTCGGCCGTCAGTGCGGCGCGCAGCTCCTCCCCGAACCGGCGCACCCCGTCGGTGTCGAGCTGCACCCCGGTCAGCTCCATCGAGGCGAGCACCTCGGCAAGCGGCTGCTCGATTTCGACGAGCAGCCGGGTCATCCCCTGCGCCTCGACCGCCGCGGCGAGAGCGTCAAACAGCGGATCCAGCAGACCGGCGGCAGGATCGCTCGCGGAGAAGGCCGGCGCGACCTTGTACTCGGCGGCGAGCCGCACCGGATCATAGCTGCCTGCTGCGGGGTTGAGCAGATAGGCGGCAAGCTTGCCGTCAAAGACAATTCCCTTTGCCCGCTCCCCCTGCCGCGCGGCGAGGGCGTAGAGCGGTTTTGTATCAAAGGCGCGCTTTTCGACCGCCGCGTCGGTCAGCAGCGCGAGAAAGGCAGGGTCTTCCGGCGCGGCGCGGTAAAGCCGGTCTCCCTGCACCACGCTGTACCCCCCGTCCGACCGCAGCCCGATCGCCACCCGGCCGGAGAGTGCGGCGGGCAGAGGCTGCTCCCCGACCTCATTTAGCTGTGCGGTCTCCTCCTCAGGCGCGGCGAGGGTGTCGGCCTCCTGCAGACCCAGCTTTTCCAGCAGTCCGTACATCTCGAGCGAGGCCAGCAGCCGGGCGGCCGCAGCCGGGTGCCCCTCGGTCCTCCGGTAATCCGCCGCGCTGGCGTCGATCGGCGCATCGGTGACAATCTCGGCGAGGTAGCGGCTCATCTCGGCCTGTTCCTTGTCCCGTTCGAGTTTTGCCCGCACCGCCGGCTTGATCTTGTCGCTGTCGAGGTTCTCATACACCCCGGCAAGGCTGCCAAACTCGGAGATCAGCGCGAGGGCGGTTTTCTCCCCCACTCCGCCGACGCCGGGGATGTTGTCGCTCGCGTCCCCCATCAGCGCCTTGACCTCGATCAGCTGCCGGGGCTCGACCCCGTACTTCTCCCGCACCGCCGCCTCATCCATGTTGATGGTGACGCTGCGGCCCATCCTGGTCGAGGCGAGCAGCACCCGGGTGGTCGGCGAGACCAGCTGCAGCGAGTCCCGGTCTCCGGTCGCGATGACGCACTCGTCCCCCGCTTTGGCACAGCCGGCGGCGA
>DXIA01000098.1 GCA_019113125.1 Candidatus Pygmaiobacter gallistercoris
CATAAAGAAATGGCGAAAAAATCTTTTCGCCGCACTGCCAACGGCAGCGCCTCGCACCATAAAAAATGATTGTTGGAGGCAAAGATTATGTCGGTTACTCTGAGCACCAAGTACCTCTCCGGTTTTGTCCGGGATGAAGAATTCGAACAGATCTGGCCGCAGGTCCAGACCGCCCACGACCAGCTGACCGCCCACACCGGCCCGGGCAACGATTTTCTGGGCTGGCTGGATCTTCCGGTCAACTATGACAAGGAGGAGTTCGAGCGGATCAAGAAGGCCGCGGCCAAGATCCGCAGCGACAGCGACGTGCTGGTGGTCATCGGTATCGGGGGCAGCTATCTGGGCGCCCGCGCCGCGATCGAGGGCATGACCAGCCAGTTGTACAACGAGACCGCGTCCACCAAGATCTACTTCTGCGGCAACAGCATTTCCTCCAGCTACCTCAAGACCATCCTCTCGCTCTGCGAGGGCAAGCGGGTCTCGGTCAACGTGATCTCGAAGTCCGGCACCACCACCGAGCCGGCGGTCGCGTTCCGGGTCTTCAAGGACTATCTCGAGAAGACGGTCGGCCCCGAGGAGGCGCGCAGCCGGATCTATGCGACCACCGACGCCGCCCGCGGCACCCTCAAGGAGCTGTCCGACCGGGAGGGCTACCAGACCTTTGTGGTGCCCGATGATGTCGGCGGCCGCTACTCGGTGCTCACCGCCGTCGGCCTGCTGCCGATCGCGGTCGCGGGGCTGGACATCGACAAGCTGATGGCCGGCGCCGCCGCAGCGCGGGAGAAACTCGCGGTCTGCGATCTCTCCAACGACTGCTACCGCTATGCCGCCGCCCGCAACATCCTCTACCGCAAGGGCAAGGCGATCGAGCTGATGGTCAGCTATGAGCCGGCCTTCACCATGATGAACGAGTGGTACAAGCAGCTGTTCGGCGAGAGCGAGGGCAAGGACAACAAGGGGCTGTTCCCCGCCTCGGTCATCTTCTCCACCGACCTGCACTCGATGGGCCAGTTCATCCAGGACGGCGCGCGGGTGATGTTTGAGACGGTGGTGGATGTCAAGCATCCGAAGGAGGAGCTCTTTATCGAGAAGTCGGAGGAGAACTTCGACGGGCTCAACTTCCTCGCCGGCCAGAATATGTCCTATGTCAACCGCAAGGCGATGGAGGGCACCCTGCTCGCCCACACCGACGGCGGCGTGCCCAATCTGGTGCTCGAGGTCAACAGCCTGGGCGAGTACGACTTCGGCTACCTGATCTACTTCTTTGAGAAGGCCTGCGCGATCAGCGGCTATCTGCTGGGGGTCAATCCCTTCAACCAGCCGGGTGTCGAGAGCTATAAGAAGAACATGTTCGCACTGCTGGGCAAACCCGGCTACGAGGACGCAAAGGCCGCCCTCGAGGCAAAGCTGGGCTGACCGGCGGAGAGAGAAAAAACAAAGGATAACGACATCAGGCAACATCCCGCTGATGTTAAAATAAAGGAGGAGTTCCCATGATTAAGCTGATTGTTGGTGGCAAGGGCTCGGGCAAGACCAAAAAGATGATCGAGATGATCAACGAGAGTGCGGCCACCACGCCGGGTAATATCGTCTGCATTGAGAAATCCATGAAACTGACCTATGATGTTTCCCACGCCGTCCGTCTGATCGACGTGGATGAATATAAGATCGCCGGTTATGACATGCTGTACGGGTTCATCGCCGGCGTGCTGGCGGGCAACTACGACATCGTCGAGGTCTATCTCGACGGTGTGCTCAAGATCGGCAACCACGATCTCGAGGGCCTGGGCAAGCTGCTGGACGAGCTGGACGCCATTGCGGGGGACAACATCAAGGTGGTTGTCACCGTCTCGGCGGATGAGGACAGCCTGCCGGCCGGAGTCAAGAAGTACGAGTAATCTGGATCGGAAATACACAGCGGGGCCGGTCGGGACGACCGGTCCCGCTGATCTGTTTGCCGGCCGGGACAAATACCGGAAAAGACGCAAAAAGTTCGCTTTTTGTGTTGACAAATCCAGCCAAAACCCGTATAATAATCAAGCGGCCTTTTGGCAGAGGGGGATTTTGCGCCCCGGCCGCGGTGAGGTTAGCCTATGATTTTGGATGTCAAAAAGCTCCTCGGCAGCAAGGAGGGAGCCGCGCAGGACAGGTTTGAGACCGAACTTGCCCAGATGGATTTCCCGACCGGCTTTGCGCTGGAGTCGCCGGTTCAGGTGGACTGGCAGGCCCGCAGGGAAGGGGAGCAGGCGGCGGTTCATCTTTCGATCGTCTGCCCGGCGGTGATCATCTGTGATCGCTGTCTTGAGCGGGTCAGCCGGGAGTACCGCTATGAGCTGGACTACCTGTTTGACGAGCGGGACTGGAACACCAACGAGCCGGAGTATCCGTTCGACGCGTTCGGCCGGCTCGACCTCGAAAAGCTCTGCTATGATGAGCTGCTGCTCAACCTGCCCAGCAGGCTGCTGTGCAGCGAAGACTGTGAAGGATTGTGCCCGGTATGCGGCAAGCCGGTCAAGGCCGGCTGCGGCTGCCGTCAAAATGTCGGCGACGACAGGCTGTCCATATTAAAACAACTGCTATCTTAAGTTTTACACATTTAGAGGAGGTGCTTTAAAGTGGCAGTACCCAAGAGAAAAGTTTCCAAGGCCAGACGGGACAAGAGACGCTCCTCTGTGTGGAAGCTTGAGGCCCCCGCCCTGGTGAAATGCGAGCAGTGCGGCGAGCTGAAACTCCCTCATAAGGTATGCGGCAACTGCGGCTACTACAAGGGTAGAATGATCGTCAAGAAGGAAGCGTAATCGTCGATTGCGCCGGGGGAGGAGAATTCCTCCCCTTTTTTCGTATCTGAAAGAGCAAAAAAGGAGGGGCGCGGATGGCCGTTCGGGTGACCGGCGTGGACGCGGGCAGCCCCGCCGAGCGGGCGGGAATTCTGCCGGGCGATGAGATCCTGACCATCGACGGCGGGCAGATCAACGATATGCTGGATTACGAGTTCTACACCGCGAAGGGGCAGATTGGAATCCGGCTGCGGCGGGGGGAGGAGATCCGCACCGTTGATGTCGAGAAGGAGGAATACGAGCCGCTGGGCTGCGACTTTGAGACCTATCTGATCGACAAGCACCACTCCTGCAAGAACAAGTGCATCTTCTGCTTTGTCGACCAGCTGCCCCGCGGAATGCGGCAGAGCCTCTATTTCAAGGACGACGACGAGCGGCTCTCCTTCCTGTTCGGCAACTACATCACCCTGACCAATCTCTCCCGGCAGGAGATGGACCGGATCAAGCTGATGCACATCTCCCCGATCAACATCTCGGTCCACGCGGTGGATCCCGCGCTGCGGGTGCGGATGATGAAAAACCGGTTTGCGGGGGACCTGATGCCCCGGATGAAGGAGCTGGCTGAGGCGGGCATCGAGATGAACTGCCAGCTGGTGCTCTGCCGGGGCATCAACGACGGCGCGGCGCTCGAGCAGAGCATGCGGGAGCTGGCCGCCCTCTGGCCGCAGGTGCGCAGCGTCGCGGCGGTGCCGATCGGGGTGACCCGCTACCGGGAGAACCTCGAGCCGCTCGAGACCTACGGCCCCGCGTCGGCCGGCGCGGTGCTGGATCAGCTGCTCGCCTTCGGGGACCGGATGAAGGCGCAGTGCGGCGAGCGGGTGATCTACCCGGCGGATGAGTGGTATTTTCTCGCTCGCCGGCCGCTGCCGACCGAGGCGTTTTACGACGACTACTACCAGCTGGACAACGGGGTCGGGATGTGCCGCAAATTCTACGACGAATTTCTCGCCGAGCTGCAGAAACCCCACCGGGTCAAGCTGCCCTGCCGTGCCGACACCGTCTGCGGCGAGTCGGTCTATCCGCTGATCGCCGCGCTCGCCGACGCGCTGCACAAAAAGTATCGGTTTGTCCGGCTGCGGGTGCACCGGATCCGGAATGATTTCTTCGGCGGCAACGTCACGGTGACCGGCCTTTTGACCGGGCAGGACATCGTCGCCCAGACAGCGGGCAAACTGATCTCGAACCGTCTGCTGCTGCCCGGCACCACGCTGCGCAGCGAGCAGGATCTGCTGCTCGACGACATGTCGAAGGAGCAGCTCGGCCAGGCGCTCGGCGCCGCGGTGACGGTGATCCCGCAGGACGGCGCGGCCTTTGCCCGGGCGGCGCTGGGGCTGCCGGTAGAAGAGACCGGCGGAAAGGAGCTTTGAGTATGGCAAAACCGATTGTCGCGATCGTCGGCCGGCCGAATGTCGGCAAGTCCACCCTCTTCAACAAGCTGGTGGGACAGCGGCTCTCGATCGTGGAGGATACCCCCGGGGTCACCCGGGACCGGATTTACGGCAACTGCGAGTGGCAGGACAAGCGCTTTCTGCTGGTGGATACCGGCGGCATCGAGCCGGACAACGACGCGGGGCTTCTCGCCCACATCCGCCAGCAGGCCGAACTCGCGATCGACACCGCGCAGTGCATCATTCTGGTGACCGACATCCGCAGCGGTGTGACCGCGAGCGATACCGAGATCGCCCGGATGCTGATCCGCAGCGGCAAGCCGGTGGTGCTGGCGGTCAACAAATGCGATTCGCTGGGCGCGCCGCCGCTGGAACTGTACGATTTTTACTCGCTCGGCATCGGGGAGCTGTATCCCGTCTCCTCGGTGCACGGGCATGGGACCGGCGACCTGCTCGAGGCGGTCTGCTCCCATCTTTCGTTTGAGGAGGAGAACACGGAGGACCAGGACCGGATCCCGGTCGCGGTGATCGGCCGGCCGAATGTCGGCAAGTCGAGCCTGGTCAACTATATCCTCGGGGAGAGCCGGATGATCGTCGCCGATGAGGCGGGCACCACCCGGGACGCGATCGACGCCGAGGTGGACAACCAGTTCGGCAGTTTCACCTTTATTGATACCGCCGGCCTGCGCAAGAAGGGAAAGGTGGAGGACGGGGTCGAGCGGTACGCCGTCATCCGCAGCCTCGCGGCGGTCGAGCGGGCGCGGGTCTGTGTGATCCTGATCGACGCGACGGTCGGGTTTACCGAGCAGGACTCCAAGGTCGCCGGCTTTGCGCATGAGCAGGGCAAGGCCTGCATCATCGCGGTCAACAAGTGGGACGCGGTGGACAAGGACGACAAGACGATGGACACGATGCGCAAAAAGCTGATGAACGACTTCAGTTTCATGTCCTATGCGCCGATCCTCTTCATCAGCGCAAAGACCGGCCAGCGGGTGGACCGGCTGTTCGAGCTGATCCGGTATGTCGACGGGCAGAACGCGCTGCGGATCACCACCGGCATGCTCAACGACCTGCTCGCCCGGGCGACTGCGCGGGTGCAGCCCCCGTCGGACAAGGGCAAGCGGCTGAAAATCTTCTATATCACCCAGGCATCGACCCGACCGCCGACCTTCGTCGCTTTTGTCAACGCGCGGCAGCTGTTCCATTTTTCCTACCAGCGGTATCTTGAAAATCAGATCCGCGCGACCTTCGGCCTGGAGGGGACGCCGATCCGGATTCTGATCCGGGAGCGCGGCGAGGGCCGATAAGTTTTGGCGCTCCGCGCGCTGCGCGGGGCAGAAGGAGGAATCAACCATGACGGTATTGGCGGTGATCCTTTCGGGCGGCTGCGCTTATCTGCTCGGTTCGCTCAACTTTGCAATCATCGTCTCCCGGCTGTTCTTCGGCAAGGACATCCGCAGTTTCGGCAGCGGAAACGCCGGGATGACCAATATTCTGCGCACCTTCGGCAAGCCGGCGGCGGCTGCCGTGCTCGCCGGGGATGTGCTCAAGGGCACCTGCTCGGTGCTGCTGGGCAAGCTCTTTTTCACCCTGCTCGCCCCGCAGGTCGGGGTGCTGTTCGGCGCCTACCTCGCGGCGGCGGGCGCAATTCTCGGCCATCTGTTCCCGCTCTACTTCGGGTTCAAGGGGGGCAAGGGGGTCTCGGTGGCGACCGGGGCGATCATCGCGATCGAGCCAATGATCGTCGCGGGGCTGCTGGTGGTCTTTCTCGCGGTGATCTTTGCCAGCCGGATCGTCTCGCTGGCCTCGATCACCGTCGCCGCCCTCTACCCGGTCTTCACCTTTCTCTACTTCACCTTTTTTGACAGGGAATATGGCCATCCCTGGCTGAATACACTGTTTGCAGCGATCCTCGGCGGCCTGGTGATCTATATGCACCGAGCAAATATCCAGCGGCTGCGCAACGGCACCGAGTACAAATTCGGACAGAACAAGAAAAAATGACCCCCGGAAATAACAGGTCCGGAGACAGAGCGCCGGCAGGGAGTGTGCAAAATGGAGATATTGGAACAGATCGTCGCCCAGGCAAACAGCTTTTTGCGGGACTTTGCGCTGCTGTTTCTGCTCTGCGGCACCGGCGTTTACTTCACCATCCGGCTCAAATTCGTTCAGGTGCGCCGGTTCGGCGAGGGGATGCGGCAGGTCTTCGGCAACATCCGGCTGCACGGTGACAAGGTCGGCGCGAGTGGGATGAGCTCCTTCCAGTCGCTGGCCACCGCCATCGCGGCGCAGGTGGGCACCGGCAACATCGCCGGCGCCGCCACCGCCATCGCCTCGGGCGGCCCGGGCGCGATCTTCTGGATGTGGCTGTCCGCCTTCTTCGGGATGGCGACCATCTTCTCGGAGGCGACCCTCGCCCAGACCTATAAAAAGACGGTCAACGGCGAGGTCACCGGCGGCCCGGTCTACTACATCAAGGCGCGGTTCAAGGGCAAATTCGGCACCTTCCTCGCCGTCTTCTTCTCGGTCGCGATCATCATCGCGCTCGGGCTGATGGGCAACATGGTGCAGTCCAATTCGATCAGCGACTCCTTCAAGCAGGCGTTCGGCATTCCGCCGCTGGTCACCGGCCTTCTCGTCGCGGCGGTTGCCCTCTTCATCTTCTGGGGCGGCAAGCGGCGGATCGCGTCGGTCGCCGAGAAGATCGTCCCGGTGATGGCGGTCTTCTACGTCGTCGGCGGATTGATTGTCCTCGCGATGAATGTCACCATGATCCCGACCGCCTTCAAGCAGATCTTTGTCCTCGCTTTCGCCCCGCAGGCGATGGCGGGCGGGGTCGCCGGGGTCACCATCAAGGAGGCGGTGCGGTACGGCGTGGCCCGTGGTCTCTTCTCGAATGAGGCGGGCATGGGCTCCACCCCGCACGCCCACGCGCTGGCCCGGGTGGACCACCCCTGCCGGCAGGGCATCGTCGCGATGATCGGGGTCTTTATCGACACCTTCGTCGTGCTGACCATGACCGCGCTGGTGATCCTGACCACCGGCGCACTGGGCAGCGGCGCCACCGGCGCCACGCTGGCCCAGAACGCCTTTAACTCGGCGTTCGGTCGGTTTGGGGACGCCTTCATCGCGGTCTGTATGCTCTTCTTTGCGTTCTCCACCATTGTCGGTTGGTACTTCTTCGGCCACACCAACGTCAAATATCTGTTCGGGTCCGGCAAGCTGCCGGTGGCGCTCTACACGCTGCTGGTGCTGGTCTTCATTGTGCTGGGCGGCATCGCCAAGGTGCAGATGGTCTGGGACCTCTCGGATCTCTTCAATGGGCTGATGGTGATTCCAAACCTGATCGCGGTGGTGGCGCTCGGCGGCGTCGTGGTCAAAAAGTACCGCGAGTTTGCCCAGAAGGATGACCAGAATAAAAAGAAGTGACCGTTTTTATCGTATTCTATAAAGAAAGCAGGGGATAGATATGAAGGTTCTTCTGATCAACGGCAGCCCCAACGAGCACGGCTGCACCGATCTCGCGCTGCGGGAGGTCGCAGGCGCGCTGGAGGCAAACGGCATCTCGACCGAGATGCTCTGGATCGGCAAGGGCGCGGTGCGGGGCTGCATCGCCTGCGGCGGCTGCAAGGGCAAGGGCCGCTGTGTCTTTGGGGACGATGCGGTCAACAAGGCGATCGAGCAGATGCAGCAGGCCGACGGTCTGGTGGTCGGTTCCCCGGTCTATTACGCCTCGGCGAACGGCAGCGTCGTCGCCCTGCTCGACCGGATGTTCTACGCCAGCGGCGGATTTCCCGGCAAGCCGGCAGCCGCGGTGGTCAGCGCCCGCCGCGCCGGTACGACGGCGAGCCTGGATGAGCTGAACAAGTATTTCACCATCTGCGGCATGCCGGTCGTCTCCTCCGGCTACTGGAACATGGTCCACGGCAACAGCCCCGCCGAGGCCGCACAGGACGCCGAGGGGCTGCAGATCATGCGCAACCTCGGCCGGAACATGGCCTGGCTGCTGCACTGCATCGAGGCGGGCAAAAAAGCGGGGGTGAATTTCCCCGAGCAGGAGACCGGCAACCGGACCAACTTCATTCGCTGAGAAAAGTACACGCCAAGAAGACAGATGATGGCGCCAGAGAGACAACTCTCCGGCGCCTTTTTTGTCGAAAACGATCAAAAAAGCAGAATAGTTACAAAATAATTACAGAATTTAAAACAAAA
>DXIA01000013.1 GCA_019113125.1 Candidatus Pygmaiobacter gallistercoris
TGCATCCGGTCCTGTTTTTTTGCAGATTGATCAGAGCGGGCGGGAAAAGCCGTACCGGCTGAGCACAAAGCCCTGCCGCTCGAGAAACTCCCGGCCGCGGACATTGACCCGCTGGCAGGCGGCCGCGAGGGTGCCGCAGCCCAGCGTCTTGGCCTGTTTGAAGAGGGCGATCAGCAGCCCGGTCCCGGTGCGTTTGCCCCGGCACTCCGCCGTCACATAGAGGTCGAGCAGCACCGCAGTCATCTCGCCGCGGGAGAGGGAGAGCTCGAGGGCGAGATCCCCGTAGCCGACCATCCGGCCCTCCTCCACCGCGACCATCACCCGGCGGCGGCTGTCCTGCAGCGCGGCGGCGAAGACCGCATCAAACAGCGCCCGGGGCAGCGGACGAGCCGCCTGCTCACAGCAGAGCGCATACAGCGCATCGCGGTCCTCCGCCCTTGCATCGCGCACCAACATCTCCCCTCACCTCCGGTCAGGATGCCGAAAAGAATGCGTCAAATCCCAGCTGCTCCGCGGTGTCGGCGGCGGCGGTCAGCCCCTCGGCCGACATCCCGACCAGCCGCAGCCCCGTCTGCTGGACCCCGCCGGCCCGCAGCGGGTCGAGCAGCGCGGTCAGGGTCGCGCTGTCGCTCGCGGGATCGGTGGTGGTCGCCTCCCCCGTCTCGTTGGTGGTGGAGGTGGCATCCATCCGGGCGATCACCCGCTGCAGCCCAAAACCGGCCGGCGAGGCGCCGTAGCTCTCCACCGACTGGCCGAGGATCGCGGCTGCCGGGAACTCGAACCAGACCTCGACCCCCTCGATCGACTGGTACCGCTGACCGATCTGGGCCAGCAGCTCCTGCCGGGAGACGGTCAGATCGCCGTAGCCCGCGAGGTCGAGGCCATTTCCCTCGGGGAACTGGAGGTTCTGGATCAGCACCGTCTCAAAGCCGAGATCCCGCACCTCGGCGATCAGGTCGGCAATATACTGCTGGGCACTGGCGGCGTTCGGGTTGAGCCAGGGCTTGCCGCCGAGCTCCGCCGAGGTGTCCAGCCAGAGGATGTCCTGGTTGAGGTACTTGACCGCCGCCGAGCGGTCGGCATAGGGGGCGAGGGAGTCCTTGAAGGCGCACAGCCCCGCCACCGGGGTGATCCCCGCCTGCCGGAAGGCATCGGCGATCGCGGCGGCATCCACCGTGGTGGAGGAGATCGCGTTCGCCGCCATCGGCACCGCCGAGCTGTAGTAGAGATAGCCACGGTCGTCCTTGAGGGTCAGCACCGCATGGGTGACCCCCTGCCCGGCCAGCTGGCCGGCGAGGGCGCTCGCCTTCTCGGGGGTGTCGACCGAGGAGAGGGCGACCGACGCCCAGCTTGAGAAGTCGGTCTCCTGCTGCTCCTCCCCTGCCCCGGACCCGCTGTCCGCAGCGGACTGGGAGGAGGGGGTGGACGGGGTGGAGGAGATCTCGGACGAGGAGCTGGTGGTCAGCTTGTTTTTGTAGCCGTACCAGAGGGAGGAGGCGAGATCCAGCCCCGGCTTTGCGATCAGCCAGCCCAGCCCGAAGACGACCGCCAGCACGGCGCACCAGAACCCGATCCGCCGCAGCAGGTTTTTGCGGTCCCCCGCGCCGGAAAAGCTGCGCCGGTACCGTTTGATTTTAAAAGGTTTGTTCCGTTTCAACAGAGAGTCCCCCTTCTGGATGAAAAGACATCAGATCGCCGGCGCGTGTCCGGTAAACCCATAGATGGCCAGCGCGAGGATCCCGATATAGATCAGGGTGATCGGCAGACCGCGGAAGGCCGCGGGCAGGTTGCGGTTTTGAATTTTGCGCTGCCCCTCGTTGACCAGGATGACCGCCAGGACATATCCCACCGAGCTGCCCAGCGAGAAGGCCAGCGTCTGCAGCAGGGTGTAGCCGCCGGTGGTGGTCAGCAGCAGGGTGCCGATGACGCAGCAGTTGAAGGTCGCCATCGGCAGCAGCTCGAGGTAGTCCCGCGCGGCGATCCGGCTGCCGGCGAGGGCGATGACCAGCAGCACCAGCAGAAAGACGATGACGCTGCACAGCACCAGCACCAGCGGGAGAAACGCCGCCTTGAAGGAGAGGTCCAGCCCGAGCAGCAGGTGGCTGACAAAGTAGCCCAGCAGGCTGCTGAAGAACTGGACGATCGTCAGCAGCAGCCCGAACTTGAACAGCTCGACCGAGCCGTCCTCCACCATCTTGACCAGCCGGGAGACCCCGAGTGCGCGGGAGAAGATGGCGTTCTGGGCCGCGATGGCGAGGATCGCGTAGAGAAAGAAGGTGAAGACCGGGCGCAATATCGTCATTTGGTATTCGCCTCCATCGTCACAATTTTCTTGAAGAGGTTGCGCATCCCGCGCCAGAGCGCCGCGAGCAGCCCGACGACGAAGAACCCGCCGCAGGTCAGCTGGGTCATCGGCAGCGGCGCGCCGGAGAAGACCGGGGCGCCGAGCAGGGTGCCCGCCCCCAGCAGCTCCCGGATCGCGGCGGTCAGCAGCAGCGCCAGCAGAAAGCCGGCGGTGGTCAAAAGCCCCTTGCGCAGGGCGGTGGAGAGCCGCTCCTGCTTTGCCCGCTCATACCGCTTGATGATGATCGGCTCGACCACCAGCATCGGCAGATAGAGACCCACCGACTGGATCCCGACCCCGAAGACCGCCTGGCAGCAGAACCAGGCCGCGATGTAGATCACCGCGGCGGTCAGGGTGTAGACCGCACCGCGGAACCGCAGGTAGCACCGGCGGCAGAGCAGCGCCGCGATCACCCGGGTGGGGGTCAGCAGAATCGCCGCGGCCAGCGAGAGGACCAGCGCGTTGTGCAGGTCGTAGGCCGCCACCACCACCGGTGCGAGCCCGAGCCCCTGCAGAAAGACGGGGTTGTTGAAGAAGAACCGGTCCCGGCGCATCAGCCGGTCCATGTTCTCCGAGAGATAGACGCTCAGATTTCTTCTCATACGTCCCGCAGCCTCCTTTTAAAGGTGATCCGGCTGCACAGCCGGTCGAGGTAGCCGCTGAAGGCGCTCGAGAGCAGCAGCGCAAAACAGACCCCCAGCTCATAGGAGCCGTAGATCCGGAACATCATGGTCAGAAATCCGGTCAGCACCCCGTAGAGGATCCGGGCCAGCCGGTTCTTCGGCGCGCTGACCGTCTCCCCCAGCAGAAAGACCGCCGCGAAGAGCAGCGCGCCCGAGAGCATCTCGTACATCGTCAGGGTCAGCCGGGAGACCACCAGCGAGCGGGGGTTCAGAAGGCTGACCACCGCGCAGGTGATCAGAAATGAGAGGGTCAGGCTCAGCCGGATCCGCCGCTTGAGCAGCAGATAGATCGCCGACGCCAGAATCACCAGGCAGAAGGTCGCCCCCATCGGGCCGGCGTAGTTGCCCAGCAGCAGATCCAGCGGCGGGATGTTCGGCACCCCGCCCGCCTGCAGGATGTGGGTCGCCGACTCGGTGAAACTCGCGCCCGAGACGTCCAGCAGCCCGATCTGGGTGAAGGGGGTGGGATACCGGAAGATCTGGTCCGGCCAGCTGACCGTGACCGCGGCATAGGCCAGCGCCGCGGGCTGGAACGGGTAGCTGCCCGCCCCGCCGAACGCGTGCTTGCCCAGCCCGATGCCGACGATGACCCCGGCCACCACCATGTAGTAGCCGGCGGTTGCGGGCAGCATCAGGGTGAAGGCGGCGGCGAAGACCAGCGAGGAGTTCTCGCTCGCATCATACCGCTGCCCCCGCAGCCGGGCCGCCACCAGATCGCAGAGCACCGCGGTCAGCAGGCTGACCGCCAGCATCACCGCCGGGCGGGGCCCGTACAGATAGATCGCCATAAAGGCAAGCGGAAAGAGGGCGAAGAGAAAATCACAGTTCGCCGCAAAATCCGGATGCCGCAGGCGCGGACTTTTTTCCTTGCTCATAGACAAAAACCTTTCCGGCGCACCCGCGCCTTGCCGGCCGGGGCCGGCAGGATGGGACGGGGGCTCACAGCCCCCGCAGGAAGGCGATCTCGGCCGCGGGGTCGGCCGCGCCGAACACCGCCGAGCCGGCCACCAGCACGCTCGCCCCCGCCTTGACACAGAGCGGGGCGGTGTTGCGGTCGATCCCGCCGTCCACCTCGAGCAGCAGCTCGCTGCGGCCGGTTTTGACCGCCTGCTGCCGGATCGCGGCGAGCTTGTCCAGCGCGCCGCTCTGGAACTTCTGGCCGCCGAATCCGGGCTCGACGCTCATCACCAGCACCATCTCGACCTTGTCCAGCCAGGGGAAGGCCGCCTGGGCCGGGGTGGCCGGCTTGAGGACGATGCCCGCCTTCGCCCCGCCGGCGTGGATCGCGTCGATCGTCTCCTCCACCGGGCTGTTCGCCTCGAGGTGGAAGGTGATCATCGAGGCGCCCGCCTTGAGGAACATCGGCAGATAGTCCAGCGGGTCGGTCAGCATCAGATGGACGTCGTAGAAGGCCGGCACCGCCTTCGCGATGCTCGAGAGCACCGGCGCGCCGAAACTGATGTTCGGCACAAAATGGCCGTCCATCACGTCAAAGTGAAGAAACTCCGCCCCGGCGTCAAGACAGCTGCGGCAATCCCGTGCGAGATGCGCAAAGTCGGCCGAGAGCAGCGAGGGAGCAACAATCGCCATGAAAAGGACTCCTTTCGGGCGGGCAAAATCACCCGCCGCAGATTCTCATAGTTAAAAATATGTTACACGAAACGCGGCAAAAAATCAACCGCGCCCCCCGCCGTCCCGCCCCTGTCACACAATTTTCACACCGCCGCCCGCCCATTTGACGGCCGGGTGGGAAAAATTTTTACAAAATGTTGGAAAACCAACGGATTTTTATTCAAAAAAGTAGTATAGTATTAGATACACGGGACCCGGTAGGGCGCTGTGTGGAATACCAGAATAAAGGAGATGCAGCCAGCATGAAGAAGTGGAGATGCACCGTCTGCGACGAGATCATCGAGTCCGAGACCTGCCCTGAGGTCTGCCCGGTCTGCGGCGCGGGCCCTGAGGCATTTGAAGAGGTCACCGAGTAAAGAGATCCCATGAGAGAGCGGGGTGGGCCGGCGTGCGCGTTCGGTCCGCCCTGTTTTGCTCTTTTGAAAAGGAAAGGCGGAGAGCGGATGAAAAAGCGTTGGAAGTGTACCCTCTGCGGGCAGATCTTTGAGGGGGAACAGCCCCCGGTGCCCTGCCCGGTCTGCGGCGCGGGGGCGGAGGCGTTTGTGCTGCTCGAGGAGCAGCCGGCGGCAAAGCGCTGGAAGTGCAGCGTCTGCGGCCAGATCTTTGAGGGGGAGCGGCCCCCGGTGCCCTGCCCGGTCTGCGGCGCGGGGGAGGAGGCCTTTGTCCCGATGGCGGAGGATCAGCCGGTCAACCGGTGGAAATGCACCGTCTGCGGCCAGATCTTCGAGGGGGAGAAACCCCCGGTGCCCTGCCCGATCTGCGGCGCGGGGGAAGAGGCGTTCGTCCCGGTGGCGGAGGACGGCGCCGCCCCCGCCGGCGCGACCGACCGCCGGTTTGTGCTCATCGGCGGCGGCGCCGCCGCGGCCAGCGCGGCGGATGAGATCCGCCGGCGGGACCGCACCGCCCGGATCACCATGATCTGCGGCGAGGGGATCATCCCCTACAACCGGCCGGGGCTGTCGGACTTCGTCGCGGGGGAGGCGGATTTTGAGGCGCTCGCGATCCATCCGTTCGACTGGTACGAGGAGCACCGGGTCCGGCTGATCTGCGACGCCGAGGCGGTCTCGGTCGACCCCGACCGCAGGTGCGTGCGGCTGGGCGACGGACGGGGCATCCCCTACGACGGGCTGCTGCTCGCCACCGGCGCCAACGCCTTCTGCCCGGTGCAGCCGGTCGAGGGGGCGGTGCCGGTGCGGGTGCTGCGCCGGTTTGACGACGCCCTCGCCCTCACCGAGACGGTCGGGGCCGGCAGCCGGGTGCTGGTGGTCGGCGGCGGCATCCTCGGGGTCGAGGCGGCCCTCGGGCTGCAGCAGCGGGGCGCCGCGGTGACCATCGTCGAGCTCGGGCCCCGTCTGGTCGGACCCCAGGCGGACGACGAGGCGGCCGCCCAGCTGCGGGGCGCGCTCGAGAAGAGCGGCATCGCGGTCCACACCGGCTGCTCGGTCGCTCAGGTCACCCCCGAGGGGGCAGAGCTCAGCGACGGGCGGGTGATCGACGCCGACCTCGTGCTGGTCAGCGCCGGCATCCGCAGCGAGCTGACCCTCGCCCGGCAGCTCGATCTCGCGATCGGCCGGGGCATCCAGGTCGACGAGTGGATGCGCACCAGCCTGCCCGGCATCTGCGCGGCGGGCGACTGCGCCGAGTTCGCCGGCCGGGTCGCCGGGCTCTGGAACGCCGCCCTCGAGATGGGCGCCGTCGCAGGGGCGACCCTCTGCGGCGTGCAGAAGACCCCCTATCACCAGCCGGTCGCGGCGACCGCCCTCTCGATGGAGGGATTCACCCTCTTCTCGGCCGGCACCCTCTGCGGCGACGGGCTGCGGGAGGTGCTGCGCCAGCAGGGAGACCTCTACCGCAAGCTGCTGTTTGAGAACGGCCGGCTGGTCGGCGTCGTCGCCACCGGGCCCTTCTCCGGCGCGGCCGCCGCGATCGCCGCGATCGGCCGGGGCGCGGCCGAGGAAGAGGTGCTGGGACTGCTGAATTGAGCCGCACACAGAAATTTCTCTCAATTCATTTTTTATTCACAGCCGTTTCATAAAACCGTCTCAACTCGCCCCTATAATGAGAATCACAGAAAGACGGAAGCCGCAACCGGATTTCTGTACATGATTCCTCCTCACACCAAAACACACCCCTTGAAGAAAACCCGCAGTCCTCTGGCTGCGGGTTTTCTCTTTGCAAAAAAAGGGACGGGCGCCCTGCCCGTCCCTTTGCGGCGGCTATGCAAGCCGGCCGGATTGTGGTATACTGAATTTTAATCCCTGCGGGCCGCCCCGAGCAGCGCGCAGACCCGGTCGACGTCGAGACCGCGGTCCTCGAGGTACTTCTGCTGCTCGAGGGTGGAGATCAGCTGATTGCGGCGGAAGAGAGAAAGGCTCCGGGGCGCCGAGATCTGCACCGCCTTGTCGGTGAAGACCGGCAGGCACTCGACCGGCACGCTGCGCAGCTTTGCGTCCTGCATCAGCACGTCCCGCAGCGCCCGCGCGTCGGCGGCACAGAGAGCGACCGGGTCGGGGATCTTCTCCCGGCTCTCACCGGTGACCCACAGCCACTCCGACTCGCCGGGGTTTGCGAAGATCTCGCCGTTGTAGCCGAAACAGCGGATCCCGATCAGTCCCCCGAAGGTGACCACCACCGCGTCGAGATCGGTTTTGCGCTCCCCCACCCCGAAATGGGCGGGCCGGATCATCTTGAATCCGTGGGAGGCGGCGTACCGGGAGACCGCGCGCAGCGTCGCCTCCACCCCGGCGTCGGTTTTCCGCCGCTTTGCGGCGGGGGCGGAGGCGTCGGTGTTCCGGTCGCGGACCGAGATGTAGAAGACGAGGGCGGCGATGGCGATCACCACCAGCACGCCGAGGATGTTCAGCAGGGCGTTGAGGGACAGCATGGACAGGACTCCTTTGTGTAGTTAATAGACTTTTTTGTGGATAACTCTGTCATTATATCAGAAACCGGTCGGCATGACAATCGGCCGGGGAGGGAGGAAGAGAGGATGCGGCAGGAAAAGAGCTGCGGGGCACTCTGTTTTTTGGAGGATGAGACCGGGCGGCGGGTGCTGCTGGTCAAACACCGGGTGGGGGGCCACTGGGCCTTTCCGAAGGGACATGTTGAGTCGGGCGAGAGCGAGGAGCAGACCGCCCGCCGCGAGGTGCGGGAGGAGACCGGGGTCGAGATCGAGATCCTGCCCGGCTACCGGGAGACCAACCACTACTCCCCCTGCCGCGGGGTGATGAAGGAGGTCGTCTACTTCCGCGCCCGGGCGCTCGGCGGCGAGACCCGTCCCCAGCCGGAGGAGATCCGGATCGCGAAGTTCGTTTCGATCCCCGAGGCGATGGCGCTGCTCACCTACGACGCCGACCGGCGTCTTCTGGAAAAAGCGGAAAAATTGGAGAAAAAGGCTTGACAACCCTCAAGACCAATGATATTATATCTAATGCATCTTAATGCATCTGCGCCAGTAGCTCAGCTGGATAGAGTGTCTGGCTACGAACCAGAAGGTCGGGGGTTCGAGTCCCTCCTGGCGCACCACACCGGGGCAAGGTTATCTTGCCCCGGTGTTTTTTTGTCAAGACGCGGGGCGTGAACGCGGAGCGTGGACGCGGGGCGTGCCGTGTAAAAAAACGCCCGATTTTTTGCACAAAAAGAGAGCCGCAGCTAAAGGTGTGGCAGAATAAGAAAACGCAACTTCCCTGCGGGAAGTTTAGTTCTGCCGTAGACTTTTGGCGTAGAAAGCACTTAGAGCGGCCCCCCAAGCCACCAAGGCTTGAGGGGCCGCTCTTCGCACTTTCTCCATCCAAAATTCTGGGGCAGAAC
>DXIA01000099.1 GCA_019113125.1 Candidatus Pygmaiobacter gallistercoris
GGAGGGGAAAAAGTTTGTGGTGGTCGGAACCGATGGACGTCAGCGCGCCGCTGCCGCGCTGTTCAGGCAGTTGGGATTTGAGGTGGCGGGGGAAGAAAAGATTGCACAGGCGGACGTCGTTTTGCTGCCGACACCGCTCTCCGCTCTGAAGATCCCGCTGGAACAGATGCTCCAAAAAATTCGGCCCGGCGCACTGGTCTTTGCCGGTTCGGTGCGCAGAGAGGAACAGAGGATGGCGACAGCTGCCGGTGTGCAGCTGATCGACCCGCTCACACGGGAGGAACTCGCGGTGCTCAATGCTGTCCCGACCTGTGAAGGTGCGGTTCAGATCCTGCTCGGTGAGCGGGAAGAAACGCTCTGGAACAGCAGGATACTGGTTTTGGGATTTGGCCGGATCGCAAAGCTGCTTGCCCAGCGGTTGACCGGATTCGGCGCGTTGGTGACGGTGGCGGCACGCCGGTCCGAGGTCCGCGCGCTCGCCGCGGCATTGGGATACCGAACGCTGGAGATCAGTGCCATGCAGGGGGCGGTGAGCGGATTTGAGGTGCTGGTCAATACCGTACCGGCATTGGTAGTCGACCAAACAATGGTCGATCTGCTTCGGCCGGACGCCTTTGTGCTGGATCTTGCTTCCGCTCCCGGCGGGGTGGATTTTGAGGCGCTCGGCAAAAGAAAAATCCGGACGGTCTGGGCGAGAGGACTGCCGGCAAAATGCGCACCGAAGACAGCCGGCCGATTTTTGGGACAGATGGTTTTGAAGATCATGGAGGAGATGGAACAATGAAAGACAAGACGGTCATCTATGGACTGTGCGGCAGCTTTTGCAATTTTGAAAAAAGCTTGAGGGCACTGCGGGAGCTGGTGGCACGGGGGGCGCGGGTCATTCCGGCGGTTTCCTTTAATGTGGGGGGAATGGACACCCGGTTCGGCACCGCGGCGGAGATCCGCGAAAAGCTGCGGGAGATCACCGGAAATGAGATCATCGACACGATCCAGGAGGCGGAGCCGGTCGGGCCGAAACATCTGTGTGATCTGGTGATTGTCTCTCCCTGTACCGGAAACACCCTCGCAAAACTGGCGCTCGGCATCACCGACACCCCCATCACGATGATCTGCAAGAGCCATCTGCGGTGCGGGCGGCCGGTGCTGCTCGCGCTGGCGTCGAATGACAGTCTTGCGGCCAGCGCACAGAATCTCGGTCGGCTGCTGAACACCAAGCACTACTATTTCACCCCGATGGCGCAGGATGATTGGCTGAAAAAGCCGACTTCGCTGGTTGCGGATTTTGACCAGCTGGCAGATGCGGCGGAGCTTGCACTGCGCGGCAAACAGCTGCAGCCGCTCTTCTTTTGAAAAATCGCTTGTCAAAAAAAGTTTGGAGTGGTAATCTAAGGAGGAATAAAGAAGATTAGGGGATGCCGGGCGCCCTGCGCCCGGTTTTTTCTTGAGAGCAGGTGAGGAAACTGAAACAGGTGGTGGTGGTCGGCGGCGGCGCCGCAGGGATGCTCGCGGCGGGGACCGCCGCGCGGCGCGGCCTTTCGGTCACGGTGGTGGAACATGCCGACCGGACCTGCAAAAAGATTTTGATTACCGGCAAAGGCCGCTGCAATGTCACGAATAACTGCACCCCTGACGAGGTACTGCGCAATGTCCGCAGCAATCCAAAGTTTCTCTACTCTGCGCTGGAAGACTTTTCGCCTGTCGATACGATGGCGCTGATGGAGTCGCTGGGGGTGCCGCTCAAGACCGAGCGGGGCCGCAGGGTGTTTCCGGTCAGCGACCGGGCGGCGGATATTGCCGCGGCGCTGCAGCGGTATGCAGGAGATTGCAGCATCCGCTTTGCGGATGCAAAGCGGATTGAGACGGCCGACGGCGCGGTGTGTGGTGTGCGGCTTTCGGATGGAAACCTGCTTGCGGCCGACGGGGTGATCCTCGCCACCGGCGGGCTCTCTTATCCCGCAACCGGCTCAACCGGGGATGGATACCGGATGGCAAAGGAGCTCGGCCACACGATTGTGCCGCCGACCGCCAGTCTGGTGGCGCTGACCGTCGGGGGGACAGCGCGGGAGGAATGCCGCGCGATGATGGGCCTCTCGCTGCGGAATGTGCGGCTGACCCTGTTTGAGGGAGACAAGCGGCTCTACAGCGAGCAGGGGGAGATGCTCTTTACCCATTTCGGGATCTCGGGTCCGCTGGTGCTCTCGGCCAGTGCCTATCTGCGGGGCAGGGGAGGCGCGCCGCGGGTCGAGATTGATCTCAAGCCGGCGCTCGATGCCGAGACCCTCTATCACCGGATCGGGCGGGATTTTGAAAAGCTCGCGGCAAAAAGCGCGGCCAACAGCCTCACCGAGCTGCTGCCCTCCGGCATGATCCCGGTCCTGCTCGCGCGCTGGGGGATTGACCAGACCAAGCGGGTGAACCAGATCACCAGGGAAGAGCGGCGGGCGCTGGTTGGTCTGCTCAAGGCCTTCGTCATCCCGATTGCCGGCAAAGAGGATGTCAGCCGGGCGGTGGTCACCGCGGGCGGGGTGTCGGTGCGGCAGGTCAACCCCAGAACGATGGAGTCCAAGCTGATCCAAAATCTGCATTTTGCGGGCGAACTGCTGGATCTTGACGCCTATACCGGCGGCTATAATCTGCAGATTGCCTTTGCGACCGGCCATGCGGCCGGACGCCATATTCTTGAAGACAGGTGAGGGAGAGAAGATGATCCAGATCGCAATCGACGGCCCGTCCGGAGCGGGCAAGAGCACGATGGCAAAAAGACTGGCAAAGGAACTGGGGTTCCTCTATGTGGATACCGGGGCGCTCTACCGCGCAATCGGTCTGTATATGCTGCGGGCCGGGGTGGCCACAAAGGATCCCGCGCAGGTGCTGCCGCGGCTGGCGGAGATCAAGCTGGAGCTACGGCATATCGACGGCGCACAGCACGTCTTTCTCAACGGGGAGGACGTCTCGTCCGAGATCCGCAGGGAGGCGGTCTCGATGGCGGCGAGCGACGTTTCGGCCCACCAGGGGGTGAGGGACTTTCTCACCGAGACCCAGCGGTCGATTGCGCAAAAGAACAATGTCCTGATGGACGGACGGGACATCGGTACCGTCATTCTGCCGAATGCCCAGATCAAGATTTTCCTGACCGCGAGCGCGGAGGAACGCGCCCGGCGGCGGACCCTTGAGCTGGAGCAGCGGGGGCAGAAGGTGAGCTATGACGAGGTGCTTGCCGACATCCGTCAGCGGGATTACAACGACAGCCACCGCGCCGCCGCGCCGCTGCGGCAGGCGGAGGACGCGGTGCTGGTGGACACCACGCAGGATGACTTTGAGACTGCCTTCCAAAAACTCTGCGATCTCATCCGGGGGAGGATTGACTGATGTACCTGTTTTACAACCTCTGCTTTGCAGGCGCGTCGGTTCTGTTTCGGCTGGGCTACCGCATCCGGGTGGTCGGCAGGGAAAATCTGCCGAAGGACCGCGGTTATGTCCTCTGCCCGAATCACCTGTCGGCGATCGATCCGGTCTTTGTGATCCTTGCCCGGGGTTGGGGGCACCCGATGTGGGTGATGGCGAAGGAGGAACTCTTCCACAATCCGTTTTTGTCCTGGTTCTTTCGCAAGATCGGCGCTTTCCCGATCGAGCGGGGCAAGGGGGATAAGACGGTGCTGAACAACGCCATTGCCTCGGTCCGCGCCGGGCGCTCGATGCTGATCTTCCCCGAGGGGACCCGCAACCGCAAGGGCGAGGGGATGCTGCCGCTCAAGAGCGGCGCCTTTGTGGTGGCCCAGTCCGCCGGTGCGGACATCGTGCCCTGCCGGATTATCTACCGCGGCGGCCGCCAGCATCTGTTCTGTACCGTGACCGTCGCGTTCGGAGAGCCGATCCCACTTGAGAGCTTGAACCTCGGCGGCGAACACGCGGCGAGCAAGCTGCGGGCGGCCAAGGCGGTGCTGACCGAGCGGATCGGGAAATTGTACGAGGAAAACCGGCAGTACTGGTGAGACCAGTGGCTGCGGAGGGAGAGAAAAAATGGAAATCATCAGGGCGAAGACGGCGGGTTTCTGCTTTGGGGTGGATCGGGCGGTCCGGATGACCGAACAGCTGGCGGAGGAGGGACGCCGGGTTGCGACCCTCGGACCGCTAATCCATAACCCGCAATGTGTCGCCGCCCTTGCGCGCAGGGGCGTTATCACGGTGGACGCGCCGGATCAGCTGCCGGAGAACTATGAAGTGGTGATCCGCAGTCATGGAGTCGGCGAGGATGTCTACGCAGCGCTGCAAAAGAGGGGAGCGACCATTCACGACGCAACCTGTCCCTTCGTCGCCAAGATTCAGAAGATCGCGGCAAAGGCCGGCAAAGAGGGTGCACTGCTGCTGATTGCGGGAGATAAAAACCATCCCGAGGTGCAGGGAATTGTCGGACATGCCACCGGTGCGGTGCAGGTTTTTGCCGATTTGGATCAGCTGAAGGCGATTTCGACCCCGGAAATCTGCCAAAAATTGGTTTTTGTGGTCGCGCAAACCACTTATGAAGTAACAAAATGGTTAGAAAGTACGGAGTTTATAAAAAAAGTCTATACAAACCCGCGAATTTTTGATACAATATGTAGTGCAACGTGGGCGAGGCAGCAGGAAGCAGAAGAATTGGCCCGCAGCTGTGATCTGATGGTCGTCATTGGCGGCCGTGGATCCTCCAATACCCAAAAATTGGTCCGGGTGGCACAACGGCATTGCAGAACCCTTGCAATCGAGACAGCCGAGGAGCTTTCAGGGGAAGAGTTTGGGGGAGTTCAGCGGGTCGGCGTTACTGCAGGCGCTTCCACGCCATCGTCTATAATCGAGGAGGTACTTAACAAGATGAGCGAGGTAGTACAGAACGAAGAGATGAGCTTTGAGGAGATGATCGAGCAGTCCTTGAAGCCGATCTTCAACGGCAAGGTCGTAACCGGTATTGTCACCGGAGTTTCTCCCAGTGAGATCACCGTGGACATCGGCACCAAGCAGACCGGATTTGTCGCGGCGTCCGAGTGGTCTGACGATCCCACTGTCAAGCTGGAGGATGCGGTGAAGAAAGGGGACGAGCTGGAGCTCGTTGTCATTAAGGTTAATGACCAGGAAGGCACCGTCGCTCTCTCCAAGAAACGGTTTGAGGCCAAGGCCGGTCAGGCCGAGGTCGAGAAGGCTGCCGAAGAGGGCACCATTCTCGAGGCCACCATTTCCGAGCAGGTCAAGGGCGGTCTGGTTGGCTATGTCAAGGGCGTCAAGGTCTTCATCCCCGCCTCTCAGGCGTCTCTGCGCCGCGGCGAGGATCTCGCCCCGCTGGTCAAGCAGAAGGTCCGGATCAAGATTATCGAGTGCAGCGGCCGCCGCGTAATCGGTTCGATTCGTGCGGTTCTGGCCGAGGAGCAGGCCGCAAAGCGCGAGGCCTTCTGGGCCGAGGCTGAAGAGGGCCGTCATTATCAGGGCGTTGTCAAGAACCTGACCGATTACGGCGCGTTTGTCGACATCGGCGGTGTGGACGGTCTGGTCCACATTTCCGAGCTGTCCTGGGATCGGATCAAGCACCCCAGCGAGGTTGTCAAGGTCGGCGATGTGATTGATGTTTATATCAAGAGCCTCGACCGCGAGAACGGCAAGGTTTCGCTGGGCTACAAAAAGGCGGAGGACAACCCCTGGGAGCGGCTGCGTACCGAGTATCCTCTTGGCACCGTCTTTACCGCGCCGGTGGTTTCGATCACCAAGTTCGGTGCGTTTGTCCGGGTTCTGCCGGGCATCGACGGTCTGGTTCATATCAGCGAGATCTCGAACGAGCGGGTTGAGAAGGTCAGCGATGTACTGAAGGTCGGCGATGAGGTCAAGGTCAAGCTGATTGAGGCGGATTTCGACAAGCACCGGGTCGGCCTTTCGATGAAGGCGCTGCTGAATGATGCCCCGGCCGCGGCGGAGGCGGACAGTGTGGTCGCTTCCAGCGAGGACGCTGAGTAACGAGAGTTTGCCGAACGTGCAAAGCAATACGTAAAAAGAGAAATGGGCAGATCAGAGGATCTGCCCATTTTTTTGTCCGAAGTGTGTGTGATGGAGAAAGGAGAGTACGATGGCGTCAGAGGAGCAGCAAGCCAAAGAAAAACTGTTCGAGAATGTGCCGATTTCCAGGGCGGTGGCGATTTTGTCGGTGCCGACGGTGCTCAGTTCACTGGTGATGGTGCTTTACAGTCGGCGGACACCTATTTTGTCGGCATGCTCAATGATCCGGTTCAGACGGCGGCGGTAACCCTTGCCTCCCCGGTACTGTTGGCCTTCAATGCGATCAACAATTTGTTCGGTGTGGGCAGTTCCAGCATGATGAGCCGGGCGATGGGGCGCAGGGATATGCAGACGGTGCGCCGCAGTTCGGCCCTCGGATTTTGAGGCGCTTTGTTCTGCGGTCTGCTTTTCTCGCTGCTGTGCACCCTGCTGCGCACACCGCTGCTCAGTTTGATCGGCGCGGCAGAAGAAACGGTGACCCCAACCAACGCTTATCTGAACTGGACGGTGACGCTCGGCGCAGTGCCGGCGATTCTGAATGTTGTGATGGCCTATCTGATCCGCTCCGAGGGCGCGGCACTGCATGCCAGCATCGGGACGATGAGCAGATGCTTTTTGAATATTCTTCTCGATCCGATCTTCATCCTCCCCTGGGGATTCGGAATGAAGGCGGCCGGCGCGGCGCTGGCAACCTTTCTGTCCAACTGCGTGGCCCTTGGCTATTTTCTCATCTATCTGCGGGTGCGGGGCAAACGCACCTTGGTCACCATCTCCCCGCGGGAACTGCACCCGGACGGAGCGGTGCTGCGCGGCATCTTC
>DXIA01000100.1 GCA_019113125.1 Candidatus Pygmaiobacter gallistercoris
AAGAGCATGACCAGGATCAGCGCGATCAGGCTGAACACCATATTGACAAAGGAGAACGCGACCTTCTCCATCGGGAAGATATACTTTGGGATATAGACCTTCTTGATCAGCGGCGCCGCACCCAGAACACTGCTCATTGCGGTCTGGGTTGCCTCGGAGAAAAAGTTGTACATCAGCTGACCGGTGAGCAGATAGACCGCGAAGTTGACCTCGACATCCCCGCGGTTCATCTGGGTCATCTTGAAGATCTGGCTGAAGACCACATACATGACCAGCATCATCAGCAGGGGGTTGAGCACGCTCCAGAGCATCCCGAGCGCGCTGCGGCGGTACTTGACCTTGATATCCCGGCTGATCAGATTGTTGAGCAGATGGCGGTAGCGCCAGAAATCCTTGATATAGGGTTTGAGCTTGGCTATCATCAGTCTGCCCACCTCTTGAAATAGTCAAAATTCTGTTCGGTGAATGCCGGGTGTTTGGCGTCCTTCTCGCTGGTGAGCAGAGCGGCGCCGGCGTCCGGCCACTGCACCCCGACGGTCGGGTCGTTCCAGGGGATCCCGCCCTCATCGCCCGGGGCGTAGTAATCGGTGCACTTGTAGGTGAACTCCGCCTCATCCGAGAGCACCAGGAACCCGTGCGCAAATCCCTCCGGGATGTAGAACATCCGCTTGTTCTCCGCCGACAGCACCACCCCGGTCCATTTGCCGAAGGCGGGGCTGTTCGGGCGGCAGTCGACCGCGACGTCAAAGACCTCGCCCGAGACGACCCGCACCAGCTTGCCCTGCGGATGCTGTTTCTGGAAATGCAGACCGCGCAGCACGCCGCGGCTGCTCTTGGACTGGTTGTCCTGCACGAACTCCCGGTCAATGCCGCCCTGCGCGAAATCGCGGCGGGTGTAGGTCTCCATGAAATAGCCGCGCGCATCCCCAAAGACCTGCGGCTCGATGATGACGACACCAGGAAGCTCGGTTTTGATAAAGTTAAACTTGCTCATTGCAATTCGCTCCTCTGTTTTCTTGTTCCCCGCCGTCTGCAAATACGGCGCTCTAACTCATTTTGTATTCTAACACAGTTATATCTAAATTTCCACTGAATCGGAATGAATCCTCCCGCCCCTGTCCAATTTTTGGCTCAATCGTGCACCACCGCGGCAAAATCGCCCGCTTTTCATGCAAAAACACGGCCGGCGGGGCGCATTTCGCGTCTCTGCCGGCCGTGTACTGCCGTGTGTGATTACTGCTCCGCAGACTTCTGTGCCTGCCGCTTGGCCATGTCGGCCAGCGCATCCTTGCGGGAGAGATTGATGCGGCCCTGCTGATCGATGTCGGTGACCTTGACCAGCAGCTCATCCCCGACCGCGACGACATCCTCGACCCGCTCCACCCGCTTGGTGTCAAGCTTGGAGATGTGGACCAGCCCCTCCTTGCCGGGGGCGATCTCGACGAAGGCGCCGAAGTTCATCAGCCGCGTGACCTTGCCCTTGTAGATCGCGCCGACCTCGGGGTCCTCGACGATCATCTTGACAATGCCGACCGCGCGGTTGAGGTCCTCCCGGCTGACGGCGGTGATGCTGACCCGGCCGTCCTCCTCGACGTCGATCTTGCAGTTGCACTTGGCGCAGATGTCCTGAATGACCTTACCGCCCTTGCCGATGACATCCCGGATCTTGTCGGTGTCGATCATAAAGCTGACCATCTTGGGGGCATAGGGGGACAGCTGCTCCCGCGGGGCGGGCAGCGCCTTGAGGATGATCTCATCGATGATATAGTTGCGGGCCTTGCGGCACTTCTCAAACGCCTCGGCAATGATGTCATAGGTCAGACCGTCGATCTTGATGTCCATCTGGATCGCGGTGATGCCCTTGTGGGTACCGCCGACCTTGAAGTCCATGTCGCCGTGGAAGTCCTCCACCCCCTGAATGTCCAGCATGGTCATCCAGCGGTCGCCCTCGGTGATCAGGCCGCAGGAGATGCCTGCGACCGGCGCCTTGATCGGCACGCCGGCATCCATCAGGGCCAGTGTCGAACCGCAGATCGAGGCCTGACTGGTCGAGCCGTTGGAGGAGAGCACCTCCGACACCAGCCGGATGGTGTAGGGGAACTCCTCCTCGCTGGGCAGCACCGGGATCAGCGCCCGCTCGGCCAGCGCGCCGTGCCCGATCTCCCGCCGGCCGGGGCTGCGGGGCGCGCGGGCCTCGCCCACCGAATAGGGCGGGAAGTTGTAGTGGTGGATATACCGCTTTTCATTCTGGGTGCTGATATCGTCCATGATCTGCGCATCGCGGCCATTCGAGAGGGTCGCGACGGTCAGCACCTGGGTCTGGCCGCGGGTGAACATCCCGCTGCCGTGGGCGCGGGGCAGCAGCCCGACCTCGGCCGCGAGCGGGCGGATCTCATTGATGCCGCGTCCATCCACCCGCTTGCCCTCATCGAGCAGCCAGCGGCGAACGACGAATTTCTGCATCTTGTACATCAACAGCTCGATGGTCGCGCTGTCCACCTCATCCCCAAGCTCCTCGACCAGGCGGTCCCGGATCGGTGCCAGCCGCGCATCCCGCACGTTCTTGTCGTCGGTGTCCATCGCCGCCTTGAAATCGTCGAGATACTCGTCCCGCACCCGCATCAGCAGATCGAAGTCGAGGTCGACAACCTCAAACTCCTTCTTGGGCTTGCCGATCTCATCGACGATGCCGTTGATGAAGGAGATCATCTTCTTGATCTCGACATGGGCGGCCTTGATCGCGTCCAGCATGGTGGTCTCATCCACCTCGTTGGCGCCCGCCTCGATCATGACGATCTTCTGTTCGGTGGCGGCGACGGTGAGGGCGAGATCGCTGACCGCGCGCTGTGCCTCGGTCGGGTTGACCACCAGCTCGCCGTCGACCAGACCCATATACACCCCGGCGATCGGGCCGTTCCAGGGAATGTCCGAGATCGAGAGCGCGATCGAGGTGCCGATCATGCCGGCGATCTCGGGGCTGCAGTCCTGATCCACACTCATGACGGTCATGACCACCGAGACGTCGTTGCGCATCGTCTTGGGAAAGAGGGGGCGGATCGGGCGGTCGACCACCCGACTGGTGAGGATCGCCTTCTCTCCGGGGCGGCCCTCACGGCGCATAAAGCTGCCGGGGATCCGGCCGACCGAGTAGAGTTTCTCCTCAAAATCGACGCTGAGCGGGAAGAAGTCGATCCCCTCGCGGGGTTTCTCGCTCATCGTGACATTGCAGAGCACGGCGGTGTCGCCGTACCGCACCATGCAGCTGCCGTTGGACAGGCAGCACATCTTGCCGGTCTCCACCACAAAGGGCCGCCCGGCGAGCTCGGTTTTGAAGACCTTGTAGTTGGGGAAGGTCTCAAGACGGGAAGTGAACTCTTCAACCATGGAAACATTGCCTCCTGTTCGGATATTTTTTTGGTGCTGGAGGCGATCAGTTTTAGCAATAAACTCGGCGTTTTGCACAAACCAAAGCGCTCAGTTTACCGCTAAACGCTGAATGCCCCCAAAATCACCAAAAGGACAGCCGAAAACCGGCTGTCCTTTTTGAGCAACTTATTTACGCAGACCCAGACGGGCGATCAGAGCACGGTAACGCTCGATGTCCTTCTTCTGCAGATAGGCGAGCAGATTGCGGCGGCGGCCGACCATCTTCAGCAGACCACGGTTGCTGTGGAAGTCGTGCTTGTTCGCCTTCATGTGCTCGGTGAGGTGGTTGATCCGCTCGGTGAGCAGCGCGACCTGAACCTCGGGGGAACCGGTGTCGTTCTCGGTGAGACGATACTCGGCAATGATCTCGGATTTGCTCTTCATCGTTCTTTCTCCTTTAAAATAAAATCTGCCTCGGACCAAGAAAGGGTCGGAGCACCACATTCTGAGCCCGGGTAAGCTAAATAATTATACCACACAGCTCTCGCCGTGTAAAGGTTTTTTAAAATGAATTTGGGGTTCAACCGCTCTGCGGGCCAAAGTAGGCCGCCGACTGCCGCGCCGCGTCGGCGATGCAATCGCGCAGCTGATCGAGGTTCTCAAACCGACGGGTCGGGGCGATGTACCGGAAGAACTCGAGCCGCACCTCATCCCCGTAGAGGTTGCCGTCAAACCCGATCAGAAAGCTCTCACAGGTGATGTCGGTGCCCCCCACCGTCGGACGGTCGCCGAGTCCGGTCGCCGCGGGATAGCTCTTCCGGTTGATGGTCGCCCGGGTGATATAGATGCCGCTGCGGGGCAGCAGCATCCCGGCCGGATACCGCTGGTTGATGGTCGGAAAGCCCAGCTTTGCCCCGCCGATCCGCTTGCCGTGTACTACCGGCTGGCTGATCGCATAGGGGGCGCCGAGCAGCTGGTTGGCCTGCTCTATCTCGCCGGCAAGCAGCAAGCCCCGAATCCGGGTGGAGGAGACAAGCCCGCCCTGCCACAGCGCCATCGGCACCACCGTCACGGTGATGCCCCGCGCCCCGCAGAGCTCTTTGAGCAATGGGACATTGCCCGCGCCGCCCCGGCCAAAGGTGAAGTTGTCGCCGCAGAAAACCGCCGCGGCGTGCATTTTGCCGATCAAGATCTCGTCGATGAACGCCTCACAGCTCAGCTCGCAAAAACTATCATAATCGGGGCTGTAATACCAGTCCAGCCCGAGCGAGGCGATCCGCCGCCGTCGCTCTGCCGGCGAGAGGATTGCATCCCCCTTGATCGGGTTCTCCCCGCCGAAGACAAAGGTGAAGACACCGCTGTCCAGCCCGTCGGCGCGGGCCGCCTGTACCGCCGCCTCCAGCACCCGGCGATGTCCCAGATGCACCCCGTCAAAATACCCCAGTGCCACCGCGAGCGGTCTTTGCGGTCTCTCGGTCAGATCCAGCATCCAATCCCCCCCTTTTTTCGGCATTTTTTGTATTATATTCGTAATATTATACTTTTAGTAATTAAAAGATCCGGTTTTTCTCAATTTTCGCGGAGCAAAAACAGCTTTTTTACCCGCACAATTCCCTCTTCTGCCGCCGCAAGGCCGAGAAACGCCCCCTCGGCATAGACCCGGTAAAGTCCGTCGGCCAGACGGAGATGGGTCGGCGCGCCGTGCCAGAGCCGCTCGGCCAACTTGGCGGAGGCATCCAGGCGGGGCAGCGCGGCGAAGACGCTGTCCACCGGCAGCAGCAGCTGCTCCGCACAGCCCTGCTGCGCGAGGGAGAGGATTTCCTCCATCGTGTGCGCCTGCTCCAGCGTAAAATCCCCGCTCGCGGTGCGGCGCAGACCGCTCATCACCGCGACGGTACCGAGTCGCCGGGCGATCTCCTCGACCAGCACCCGAATATAGGTGCCCTTGGAGCAGCAGACTGCGATCTGCCATTCATTGGGCGCGCTGCCCGGTCCGATGCAGTCCAGCGAAAAGATCTCGACCGGACGGGGCCTGCGCTCCACCTGCCGGCCGGCGCGCGCCGCCTTGTAGAGGGGCTGCCCATTGACCTTGACCGCCGAGTACATCGGCGGCAGCTGCTCCCCCGGGCCGATCAGCTGCGGCAGCACCGTTTCCAGCGCCGTGCGGCTGATCTCCCCTTCCCGCCGCTCATCCGGCTCGCTCTCGAGATCGCCGGTGGGGGTATGCACCCCGAAACGCAGGGTGGCGAGGTAGCTTTTTTTGTGGTTCTGCGGCAGGTCCACCGCCTTGACGGCGCCCCCGACAAAGAGGGGCAGTACCCCGGTGGCCAGCGGATCCAGCGTGCCGGAGTGCCCGATCTTGCGGGTGTGCAGCGCCCCCCGCAGCTTGGCGATCACGTCAAAGCTGGTCCAGCCGACCGGCTTGTCGACGATCAGGATCCCGTTCATATCTGTTTTTTCACCTCGGCGAGTACCGCCGCCTTGGCGTTCTCGAGGTTGCCGAAGAACTCGCAGCCGGAGGCGCGGATATGTCCGCCGCCGCCCAGCGCCGCACAGATCTTGCAGGCGTCAATCTCCCCGGCGGTGCGCACGCTGACCTTGTAGCTGCCGCTCTCGAGCTGGCGCATCGTGATGCCGACCACGACCCCCTCGATCATCCGGGGAATTCCGGTGATGCCCTCGAGATCATTGCTGTCCGCCCCGGTGTTCTCGATCTCTTCCCGGGTGACATACATCAGCGCACAGCGCCCGTCAAAGTGGTACTCGAGATGGGAGAGCGCGATCTGCTCGATGGCGAGCCGCCGCTGGCTCTTGCTCTCGAACAGCAGCTCGTTGAGCTTGACAAAGGAGGCGCCCCGCTCCATCAGCTCCGCCGCGATGTGGTGGGTGCGGGGGGTGGTGTTGGCGAACTTGAAACAGCCGGTGTCGGTCGAGACGCCGGTGTAAAGGCAGTCCGCCATCACCGGGGTGAACTCGACCGGCATCTGGCCGATCAGCTGGTAGACCAGCTCGGCGTTGGCCCCGGCCTCGGGGTCGAGCAGCGTCGCCTCGGCATAGCCGGAGTTGCTGGGATGATGGTCGATGCAGAGATCCACCCGCTTGAGATACTTCGCGGCGGGCTCGCCGAACAGCTGGGTGCCGGCGACATCCACTGCGACGACAAAGCCGGGTTCCCAGCTGCCGTCGTACAGGGTCAGCTGCATATAGTCATACCGGTCGGCGATCGGATCGCTGCAGAAGATCGCGGTCCGCTTGCCGATCGCCTGCAGCGCGTGCAGCAGTGCGCCGGCGGAGCCGAGGGTGTCCCCATCCGGATTTTTGTGGCAGATGAGCAGAATGTCCTCGGCCTGCGTGAGCATCTGCACCGCCTTGGCAAGGTCGATTTGTTCAGTCATGATGCAACCCCTCTATAATTTTGTTGATCTGAGCAGCGTATGCCGCGCCATCGTCCTCGATAAACCGGAAAGCCGGGCTCTTGCGGATATGCATCCGTTTCGCAATCTCACTGCGCACATGACCCGCCGCGTGGTTGAGGGCGGCGACCGCCGTCGCACAGGCGTCGGGCTCCTTGCCCAGCACGCTGATATAGACCTTTGCCAAATCCAGATCCGGGGTGATCTCCACCCGCATGACGGTCAGCAGACCGCCCAGCCGCGGGTCCTTCATCCGGCCGATGATGTCGATGAGTTCGCGTTTCATATCCTCAGCCAGACGCCCCATATTATTGGACTGTGCCATTGTCGTTTCTCCTTCTCCAAAACAGGGATTCGGGCGAGACGGCGCCGTCTGCGCCGGTCCGCCCTGTTATCCTGCCGCAATCTCAGTCGCGGTATTCCTCCAGAATATACGCCTCGAAGATATCGCCCTCGTGGATGTCGTTGTACCGCTCCAGCCCGACACCGCACTCGTAACCGGAGGCGACCTCCTTGACATCGTCCTTGAACCGGCGCAGCGAGCTGATCTCGTCCTCGGTGATGACCACGCCGTCCCGCACCAGACGGATCTTGCTGCCCCGGGTGATCTTGCCGTCCAGCACATAGCAGCCGGCGATCGTGCCCACCGAGGAGATCTTGAAGACGCTGCGCACCTCGAGACGGCCCTGCTCGACCTCCCGGATCTTGGGGGCGAGCATGCCCTTCATCGCGTCGGTGACATCGTTGATCGCGTCGTAGATGACCCGGTACATCCGCATCTCGACCTCGGCCTGAACAGCCTCCGCCTTGGCGACGGGATCGGGGCGGACTTTGAATCCGATGATGATGGCGCCCGAGGCCGCGGCCAGCATGACGTCGCTCTTCGAGATCCCGCCGACGCCGGCGTGGATCACCTTGACCCGCACCTCGTCGTTCGAGATCTTCTCCAGCGACTGCTTGACCGCCTCGGCAGAGCCCTGGACGTCGGCCTTGACCACGATCGGCAGCTCCTTGCGCTCGCCCTCGGCGATCTGGCTGAACAGATTGTCCAGCGTGACCTTCTGGTAGCTGCCCCACTGCTCTTCCCGCTGCTTGGTGGCGCGCTGCTCGGCCAGCTCACGGGCGAGTTTCTCGTCCTCAACCGCCTCGAACAGGTCGCCGGCGGCCGGCACCTCGGTCAGGCCGGTGATCTCCACCGGGGTGGAGGGGCCGGCGCTCTCGATGGTGCGGCCCTTGTCGTTGCGCATCACCCGGACACGGCCGACGGCGGTGCCGGCGATGATGCAGTCGCCCTTGTGCAGGGTGCCGTTCTGGACCAGAATCGTCGCGACCGGGCCCTGGCCCTTATCCAGCCGGGCCTCGACCACTGCGCCCTTCGCGCGGCGGTTCGGGTTTGCCTTGAGCTCCTTGACCTCGGCCAGCAGGTTGATGCTCTCGAGCAGATCGGGGATGCCCTGGCCGGTCAGCGCCGACACCGGTACGCAGATGGTGTCGCCGCCCCACTCCTCGGGGACGAGATCGTATTTGGTCAGCTGCTCCTTGACCCGCTCGGGGTTGGCCTCCGGCTTATCCATCTTGTTGATCGCGACGATGATGGTGGTGTTCGCCGCCTTGGCGTGGCTGATCGACTCGATGGTCTGGGGCATGATGCCGTCGTCCGCCGCGACCACCAGCACCGCGATATCGGTCAGGTCGGCGCCGCGGGCGCGCATGGCGGTGAACGCCTCATGGCCCGGGGTGTCGAGGAAGGTGATGGTCTTGCCGCCGGCCTGCACCTGATAGGCGCCGATGGCCTGGGTGATGCCGCCGGCCTCGCCCGCGGTGACCCGGGTCTTGCGGATCGCATCGAGGATCGAGGTCTTGCCGTGGTCGACGTGGCCCATGACCACCACGACCGGCGGCCGCTCGACCAGATCCTCCGGCGCGTCCTCGACGTCCTCAAACAGCCGCTCCTCGATGGTGACATGCACCTCGTGCTCGACCTTGGCGCCGAACTCGTCGGCGACCAGCGCGGCGGTGTCGAAGTCGATGACCTCCGAGACCGACGCCATGACCCCGAGCCCCATCAGTTTCTTGATGACATTGGCGGCGGTCTGCTTGAGCCGGGTCGCCAGCTCGCCGACGGTGATCTCGTCGGGGATCATGACCTTCAGCTGGGCCTTGCGGGCCTTCTCCAGCTGCAGCCGCTGCAACCGCTCGGCCTCGGTCTCCCGTTTCTTGGAGGGTTGGCCGCGCCGGTTGTTGTTCCGCTGGGTGAACTTCTGCTTGCCGCCGGGGCCGACCTTCTGCTTGCCGTGCTTGCCGCCGGTCTGGGCCTGCGCGGCGCCGCGGGTGGGCGCGCCGGCCATGCTCTCATACTTCTCGTTGAACTTGTCGAGGTTGACGTCGCCGCTGCGGGTGTCCACCCGGACGGTGACGACCTCCCGCTTGGGCTGGACCGGCTGGGCCGGTTTCTCCTTCTTGCGGGGCGCGCTCGAGCCCGGCGCCGCCGGGCTGTGGGTGGTGCGCTTGAGCTCGACGACGGTGCCGTCCGCCTTCTTCAGCGGCTCGACCTCCGGCGTCTTGGGCGCCGGCGCGCTGGCGAGATAGGCGTCAAAGCTCTCGACCTGACGCGCCTTGGTGTAGTATTCAAAGACGTAGTTGATTTCCTCCTCGGTGAGGGGGGTGGTGTACTTCTTTCCCTCCCCGAATTTCTTGGACACAACCTCGAGCAGCTCCTTGTTCTGGACCCCGAGGTCTTTGGCGAGATCGCCGGCTTTGTATTTAATCAGCATATCAGCAGTACCTCCATCAGTTGGATTCGTCATCATCGGCACCGATCGCAGATGCGGGCGGCAAACAGCTCTGCACCAGCTTGGCAAGGCCGGTATCCGTGACCGCAAAAATTCCGGTTCGTTTCGGGGTGATCTCCAGCAGCTGCTGCTGGGTCAGCGGCAGCGCCGCCGGCTCCAGCGCGGCGGCATTGCAGATCCGGGTCATCCGCCCGGCGCTGCCCGCCGAGAGATCCGACGCAAACAGCACCAGAACCGCTTTGCGCCCCGCGATGCTCTCGGCAACAGGGTCAAACCCCATCGTCAGCTTGCCCGCCTTGCGGCAGAGGGAGAGCGCTCCGAGCAGTTTATTCATCCGCCGCCTCCGTGCGCTGACCGATCTCCTCGGCCAGCCGCTGGTAGACCTCGGGCGGAATCTGGCAGCTCAGCGCCCGCTCCAGCCGGCGGGCCTTCTGCGCCGCGGCCAGACAGTCCCTGTTCGGGCAGAGGTAGGCGCCGCGCCCGGACTTCTTGCCGGTCAGATCGACGCTGATCTCCCCCTCTGCGGTGCGGACGATCCGCACCAGCTCCTTTTTGGGCTTTCCCTCACCGCAGCCGACACAGCGGCGCACCGGTGTCTTTCTTGTCACCATCTGCACATTCCTCCCGTGCATTGCGATTTCTTGCCGTTTTATTCCGCTTTGCCCTCCTGCTCCGGCTCATCCTCGCCGTAGTAGCCGCTCTCGGGGCGGATATCAATATTATAACCGGTCAGCCGGGCGGTCAGCCGGGCGTTCTGGCCCCGGTTGCCGATCGCCAGCGAGAGCTGGTGATCCGGCACCGTGACACGGCAGTTCTTGGTATCCCCCTCGAGCAGCTCGACCTTGACCACCGTCGCCGGCGAGAGCGCCGCCGAGATGAACTCGACCGGATCCTCGCTGTACCGGATGATATCGATCTTCTCGCCGCCCAGCTCCTCGACGATCCGGGCCACCCGCGCGCCGCGGGTGCCGATGCAGGCGCCGACCGGGTCGACGTTCTCGTCCTTGCTGTAGACCGCCATCTTGGTCCGCATGCCGGCCTCCCGGGCGATCGCCTTGATCTCAACGGTGCCGTCGAAGATCTCGGGCACCTCCATCTCGAACATCCGCTTGACCAGGCCGGGGTGGGTGCGGCTGATCATGATCTTGGGGCCGCGCTCGGTGACCGCGACATCCACCACATAGACCTTGATCCGCTCGCCCTCATGCAGCACCTCGCCGGGCACCTGCTCGTTGCGGGGCAGCACCGCCTCGTTCTTGCCCAGATCCACCACCACGAGGCCGCGCGCCTCGTCCACCTTCATCACCTGGGCGGTGACGATCTCGTGGGCGCGGCTCTGCATCTCGGCGTAGAGCTGGCTGCGCTCGGCCTCCCGCAGTGCCTGCCGGATGACGTGCTTTGCGGTCTGGGCCGCGATCCGGCCGAACTCCTTGGGCTTGAGCGGAATCTCGATCTGGGTGCCGACCCGGGCGCTCTTCTTGATCGTCTGGGCCTCCTCAAGGGTCATCTGGGTGCGGGGATCCTCGACCTCGTCGACGATGTCCTTGACGATCGCGACCGAGAACTTGCCGGTCGCGGGCTCGATTACGACACTGACATTCTCCTCGACATCATAGCTCTTCTTGACCGCGATCACAATCGCCGCCTTGATCTTTTCAATCAGATACTCCTCGCTGATGCCGCGCTCCTTTTCCAGAAGGGAAAGGGCCTCGAAAAACTCGCTGTTCATCTTTTTTGTCTTCCTCCCTGCCCCGCAAAAGCGGGCGTTTCTTCATGCAAACCGCCGGCGTCGCCGGCCCGTCTCAAAACAGATCCTCATCATCGCAGAGCTTTGCCAGCGCGAGATCGCCCAGCGCAAAGCTCTTCTCCCCCGCGGGGGTGTCAAGGGTGATCGTCTCCCCTTCAAGGCCGCCGAGGATACCGGAGAACTCCTTCTCTCCGCTCTCATCGGCGCGGTAGAGCCGGACCAGGATCTTCTGGCCCGCCACCGCCGCGAAGTGCTCGGGGCGGGTCAGCCGGCGGCCGAGCCCCGGGCTGCTCACCTCAAAATAATAGCTCTCCTCGATCGGGTCGGCCTCGTCGATCAGCGGATCCAGCGCGCGGGAAACCCGCTCGCAGTCCTCGGTGCTCATGGTGCCGTCCTTGTCGATGAAAACCCGCAGAAAATGATCGGGGCCCTCCTTTTCGTACCGCACGTCCCAGAGCCGGTAGCCCAGCTGTTCGACCACCGGCCGGGCGATCCGCTCCACCACCGCGACCGTGCCGCCGCCCTTGCCCTTTGCCATAAACACCTCCGTCTCGGCGGCCGAAAAACCGCCGTTACAAACAGGAAGCGCGGGCCTCGCGGCCCACGCTTCATGGTTGATATTCTTCTTACTATCATAATATACCATACCGGTGCAAAAGATGCAAGCTTTTTTCGCGCAAAATCCGCCTCATTCCCAGTCCAGCAGAACCAGCCGCTCTCCCGGCTCGAGGCATTCCACCACCTGCCCGGGAGAAAGCTGCAGCGTGCTGCGCCGGATCCCCTGCGGCCCCTCGATCAAAAGATGTGCTCTGCAGCTGGCGCCGGTGCGGTTTTCCAGCCTGTCGCCCGAAAGCGCGACCCCGCGCCCGGCCGCCGCCCCCGCATGAACTGCGCCGATGCCGAAAAACAGCGCCCCGGCACAGAGAGCAGCCACGAGAATCCTCCGGCTGATCCGCACCCAGACGACCGTTTTCATCCTGCGCACCTCTTTTCGCTTACATTTGTAATTTAATATCAGAGTACCCCAAATTTTTCCCGCTGTCAACCGTTTTTTGGGCAAAAGGGCAGATTTTGTCTTTTCCCCATCCTAACATATTGCAAGAATATTTGCAATATATTTTTAAGTGCAAATACACCGTGTATCTAATCATTTTATTTACACATAAAATAATAGGTGAGGTGAGACAGATGTTTCAGGTGAAAAAAATTGAGCATGCCAACAAGACCTTTCGGATGCCCTGTGATCTGATCGATCAGCTGGAAAAGCTGGCACAGGAAAAGGACGTCTCTCTCAACCAGCTGGTGATTCAGTGCTGCCAGTATGCGCTGGATCATCTGGACCGGGGAGAGGATGCTCCCCGCGAATGAGCGATTCGGAATCAGCGGGCTCTGTTTTGTCGTCCTGCGCGCCGTCCCCGGACTGTGGGGGCGGCGTTTTTTCTTCCTCGAGCAGCGGCAGGCTGACCGTCGCGGTGACAAGATCCGCGTCAAACCGCAGGCCGAAACGGCCCCCGCAGGCCTCGGTAAAGGTCTTTGCGATCGAGAGGCCCAGTCCGCTGCCGCCGTCGGTGCGGGAGGCGTCCCCCCGGACAAACCGCTCGGTCAGCTCCTCGGGCGGGACATCCAGTGCGCGGGCGCTGACATTCCGCACCCGGGCGACCGCCCAGCCCTGCTGTGCCAGCAGGTCGATATAGACCCGACTGTCCGGCATCGCGTATTTGAGCGCGTTGTCGATCAGGTTCTGAAACACCCGGTAGAGCTTTGCGCCGTCGGCAAAGACCATCTGATTCGGGGTCAGGCTGACCTTAAAGGTGAGGCCGGAGGCGTTGATCTTCTCATCCATATCGGCCAGCGTCTGCCCGACCAGCCGGGAGAGATCGATCTGCTCGGGCGAGAGGGGCAGCGCGCCGCTGGCCGCCTTGCTGATGTCAAAGACGTCCTGCACCATCGTCTTGAGCCGATAGGCCTTCTCCCGCAGCACCTGTGCATAGTGGTCGGCAGGTGAGGCGAGCCGCTCCTCACAGAGCAGATCGGCATAGTTGACCACACTGGTCAGCGGGGTCTTGAGATCGTGGCTGACGTTGGCGATCAGCTCCACCTTCATCCGCTCGGACTGCATCGAGATCCGCTCGGAGCGCAGCTGAGCCTCCACCGCCCGGCGCACCCCCTGCTGCAGGCTGACAAGGTCCTGCTGCAGCGGGATAAACGGATCGGTTCGGGGCAGGCTGAGCGGCTGCGCCTCGCCGCCGGCGGCGAGATCCGAAACCTGTTTTGCCATCTGTCCCATCCTGCGGCTGCTGCGCAGCGCGGTGAACAGCAGCAGAATCCCGCCGACCGGAATCAGCAGCACACAGAGGAGCAGCAACACCAATCCGGCGCCGTTGCCGCCAAAAATCAGCATCGGGAAGAACAGCAGAATCCCCGCCCCGCCGACGATCGCCGGCAGCACAGACAGCCAGATCCGCACGCTGAGCCGGCGCTCGAGCGGGCTGTTTGCGGTCATCGTCCCGATTGCCCTGCGGCCGAGCTGAAACAGGTTGTTTTGGAACACCGCCCCGCCGTTGTGGATCAGATCGGTCAGCAGGAACGCCGCCGTCGTCACAATCAGCAGGCAGAGCAGCCCCAGCACCGTGACCGACAGCTGGGTCAGATACCAGTAATTGTCGATAAAGCTTGTGAGGAGCACCATCCCGAGCAGAACCGCCGCCGCCAGCATCACGATCTTGAACTCGACCAGAAACCAGCCGGTAAACCGGGCGAGGCTTTCCGCCCCCGCGATCCGGCGGCGCCGGAAGATCAGCCCCGGAAGGATCAGCAGCAGGCCGGCCGCCCCCTCACAGAGGCAGAGCACCGACAGCGCATGATCGATCGAGGCGCTGTGCGCCGGCGCCCGCAGCGAGATGTTGGAAAAATACCAGCTCGAGAGCAGGCCGTCGGTTGAGTCCCAGCTGCGGGTGATGATTGCGATCCGGGTGTCCGCCATCTGCTCCTCAAGCGGGCGGATATCATAGGGGGTGTCCTGATAGGCGGCGAGAATCTTGTCATTTGCCGCGGTCAGGGTCTTGCCGTCCCAGTACAGTTCCAGCCGCCATCCGGATGGGACGGCGGGGGTCCCGTCCTCATGGAACGGGGAGGCGACCGGGTAATCGGCCTGCAGTTTCCCGTCCGGTCCGATGACCGCGATGCCGACCTGGCCGATCCCGTTCCGGCCGTCGGTCTCGAGGATGCTGCCCAGGTACTCCCGCATCTCCTCTTCGGCCTCCTCACCGCTGAGGCCGAGGTTTACCTGATCGGTCTCCCAATACTCCCCCGTACCGGCATCGGGCTGCTGCATTGCCGCATCGAAAACCTTCGCCTCGTCCCGGTTGATGATGGTCACCTCTCCGGTGGGCTGGCCCATTGCGTCTCCGGCCCCCGCCACGCAGACCGCAACCGCCCGGTAGAGATCGGACATCGCCCGCGCATAGTCGGGATAGCGGGCGAGATCTCCCCGCAGATACTCGAAATCGGCCAGCCCGTGCCAGCCGCCCAGCAGCAGCAGTGCAAATCCGTGCAGCAGCAGGGAGAAACCGAGCATCACCGCGAGGAGCAGCGGCAGACCGCCTCGTTTTGCCCTGCCGCTCATCGGTTTATTTTCCGTGTCTTTCCAGTTTGTATCCAAGGCCCCATACCACCTTTATATATTCGGGCTCCTTCGGGTTCAGCTCCACCTTTTCGCGGATATGGCGGATGTGCACCATCACGGTGTTCTCGCAGCCATAGGCATCCTCCTGCCAGACCCGGGAATAGATCTCCTCTGCCGAGAAGACCCTGCCCGGATTGCGGAACAGCAGTTCGGTGATCTTGGTCTCGGTGGCGGTCAGCCGCACCGGTTCCCCGTCGGCATAGAGCTGGTGTGCATCGAGATCGTAGGTCAAACGGCCCACCCGAACGACAGAATCCGCCTGCTGCACCGCACTGCCCAGCTGGTAATACCGGCGCAGATGGCTGCGCACCCGGGCAACCACCTCGGCGGCGTTGAAGGGTTTGGTGATATAGTCGTCCGCCCCGATCGAGAGACCGAGGATCTTGTCCGAATCCTCGGTCTTGGCGCTCATCACCAGAATCGGCAGGTTCTGCTTTTCCCGGATCCGCATGATCGCAGAAAATCCATCCATCTTCGGCATCATCACATCGATCAGCAGCAGATCCACCCCGCCGCCCGAGAGAGCCTCCAGAGCGCCCCATCCGTCGTAGGCGGTCAGCACCTCAAACCCCTCTTTCTTCAGCTGGATCGACAGTGCCTCCACAATCTGCCGGTCATCATCCACCACCAAAATCTTTTCGCCCGCCAACTTGCTGCCTCCCTTTGATTTCACCCTGCTACTCAATATAACGAAGATCTCTTAGAAAAAAGACAGGTGAAATCTTAAATATCACTTAAAATTGTTTTACAGTGCCCAGACGCCGTCCCGGAAGATCTCGACCTCGCATCCGTCTGCGGTCTTTCCGACGATTCTGGTGTCCTCTGCGCCGATCATGACGTCCTCGTGGATGACGCTGTGGTTCACCCCGCAGGCGAGCAGCTGCTCCCGGGTCATCGCGTTGCCGCCGGCGACCGTGCCGGGATAGCCGTCGCCGAACGCGATATGGCAGGCCGCATTCTCATCGAAGAGGGTGTTGTAGAAGAGAATCCCGCTGCGGTTGATCGGGCTGGAGGCCGGCACCAGCGCGACCTCGCCGATCGACCGGCTGCCCTCGTCGGTGTCGAGCAGGGTCCGCAGCAGGTCGGCGTTTTTCTCCGCGCCGCTCTCAACCACCCTGCCCTCCTCAAACCGGACCCAGAATCCCTCGATCAGGTCCCCGTTGAAGACATAGGGCTTGGTCCCGTAGACGATGCCGTTCACCCGCCGGCGGTGGGGCGCGGTGAAGACCTCCTCGGTCGGGACGTTGGCGATGAACTGCTGACCGGACGGGGTGCGGCTTGCCGCCCCCTCAAAAATCGCGCCCTCCGCGAGTCCGACCCGCAGGTCGGTGCCGTTGGCGCTGGTAAAATGCAGTTCGGTGAGCCCCATTGCGTTGAGCTTGTCCCGCCGCTTTGCGGTCGCCGCGACATGCTGCCGCCACGCCGCAACCGGATCCCCGCCGGTCACCCGGCAGACATCAAAGATCGCCTGCCAGAGCTCTTCCACCGCCTGGTCCGCCGGCAGATCGGGGAAGATCTTCTTGGCCCAGTTTTCGGTCGGCACCGCGACGATGCTCCAGGCGATCTCATCCTTCATCGTCATCTCACGCCAGCGTTTCTGCGCATTGCGGGCCGCCTGCATCGCCCGGTTGATCTTGCCCGCGTCCAGGCCGAGAAACGCCTCGGGATCCTCGCCGAGAATGTGCAGAATCGAGGCGCCGCCCTTCCCCTCAACATAGTCGAGATAGCTGCGCTCCACCCAGGGCTTTGCATCACACAGCGCCTCCTCCGACGCCTGCTCATACCGGATTCTTGCGAGCCTTTCATCGCTGTACCGCACACTGACGTCCCGTGCGCCGGCGGCGAATGCGGCCTTTGCGCAGCAGCGGGCAAACTCTGCCGCCTCGATCGGGGTGGTGATCATCAGGGTCTGACCGGGCAATACCCCGGCCCCCACCCGCACCGCAAACTCTGCATACTTTTCAAACAACTGCTGATTCATCTGATCTTCTCTCCTTTTTCTGCCCGGCCCTCTTGTGCGGGCGGAGCATCGTGTCTCTTCCCTGATAGTATACACGAATTTTCGATCAAAACAAAGGTGTGGCAGGATAAGAAAACAACGGTTCTGCCGTAGACTTTTGGCGTAGAAAGCACTCAGAGCGGCCCCCCAAGCCACCAAGGATTGGGGGGCCGCTCTTCGCACTTTCTCCATCCAAAATTCTGAGG
>DXIA01000101.1 GCA_019113125.1 Candidatus Pygmaiobacter gallistercoris
CGGGAACATCGCCTCGACAATCTCAAATCCATCCGCCAAAAACTGATATACCATCTTATTGCCTCCTGTTCTGCCGCAGTGCGGCGGTTAATCACACATCAGGGACATATTGGGCTCCCCGTCGAGTTTCCTCTCGCCGCGCAGCCAGTACAGCATCCCGTAAGGGATGATCTTTCCCTCGCCGAGAAAGACCTCACCGTACCGGGGCAGCTCAAGCCGTGCCTTGTCGCAGCCGGTCTGCTGGCGGGCAGCCTCGAGGATCCGGGTCGCCGCCCGGTTGCCGCTCGCCGCGAGCTCCCGGAAGACGAGGGTCTCCCGCTCGGTAAAGAAGACGCCGTACCCCTCCTCGGTCTGCACCGTGGTCGCACCGTCGGTATAGAGGTTTTGCACCATCGCGGCATGTGCGCCGCCCTCAAACGCGATATAGGGCTGCTCGAGGAACTTCTCCCGTGCGGCGGCAAGCCGGGGCGCGGTCAGGGTGTCGAACTCCGCCTGCGCCCAGAGGTTTGGGCGGATCTCCTTCTCCACAATCCGGTGGTAGAAGAGGGTCTGGTATCCCAGTTTTTCATAGAAACCGAACAGCTTTTCCCCCTCCGGCACCAGCACCGCGAAGTCGAGTCCGCGGGCCGCCGCGTCGGCGTGGATCTCACCGAGCAGCTCCCGCATGATCCCCTGCCCCCGCAGATCGGCGCGGGTGTTCACCCCGTAGAGATAGATCCCCCGCAGCCGGCCGAGGGTGACCGGCACCGCGCAGGCAAAGGCCGCGACCTCGCCCGCCCGCTCGGTCAGAAAGATATTCTCAAGGCCGGCAAACCGGTCCAGCACAAAATCGACAAACGCGGCATCGTCGCCGAACGCCTGCTGCCAGAGCGCCTGCAGCGCGGCGCGGTCCCGCTCCTCTGCCTTACGCATCTTCTCTCCCCCTCTTTGTCCCGCTCAGGCGTTGTCCCGCAGGACTGCGTAATACTTTTTTTCGAGGATCGCCGGGCTGTAGGAGAGCTTTGCCCTGCGCAGCCCCGCCTCGCCGAGATCCTCCTCCCGGTTGATATACTGGTACTCCCCGCCGAAGGCCCGCGCATACTCCCGGTTGATGATCGGATAGGCCCCGTTGACATCGTGCCAGGCCTTCTCGACATGGGTGCCGAGCACCTCGTCCGAGATCTTGCTGCCGTAGCAGAAGGCAACGAGTCCCGCCTCGGTGCGGATCAGCCCGCCGACCAGACCGAGCTCGAAATAGTGGTCAAAGACCATCTCAATCGCCCGGTGCTCCCGCGCAAGGCCCTCGTCGGCATCGCAGCCGTAGGTTGCGCACCAGCGGTTGTTGAACTGCCGCACCTCGGGCAGGTTGTCCGGGGTGATCGCCTCGAACTGATACTCGGGGTGATCCTTGACAAACCGGCTGATGTGGTTGCGCTTTTTCTGGAACTTCTTGCCCGGCAGCTGCTGCAGATCGGGGACCGCGTAGAGGTAGTCCTGGTCGTCCCGCTCCTCCCAGAACCGGAACCGACCGGGCAGCACCTCTTCGATCCCCTCGATCTCGCTCTCGGGGACGGAGTAGAACATCGGCTCCTTGCCGGCGTCCTGCGCCTCCGCGATGCAGTCGGTGAGCACCCCCTCAAGGTCCTCCCCGCCGACCGGGTAGAGAAAATGGTGATGGGTATGTCCGATGTTGCGGGCCACGACAAAGCCGCGGTGGTCCGCGATCTCGGTGCCATAGACGTGGCTCCACATATAGACGTTGGCAAAGGCGAACTCACAGGAGCGGAAACCGGCCCCCTCAAGACGGGGACGCGCCCACTGGGCGTCCGCTGCTGTGATCTCATGAAACTGCATAATAACCTTCCCTTTTTGGTTTTTTATTTGAAATGATTCCCCTCAGCGCACTGTTACAAAATCTCCTCCACCGCCCCGCGCAGCGCGGCGGCGATCTCCTCCACCGGCCGCATTGCGCCGCCGGCGCAGCAGGCGATCCGACGCCAGCCCAGCCGGTCGGCACAGTAGGTCGCCGCGGCGCGGCTGTGCTCGAGATAGACAAGATCCCGCTCGTGAATATCCTTTTTGGTCTCGTCTCCCCCGTACCTGCCGCTCAGCAGCCGCTGGCTGACCTGCGGATCCACCTCGAGGTAGAACACCGCATCCGGCTTTGGGATGCCGATCTTTTGGTACTCGAGGTCGAACAGCCAGTCGAGATAGCCGTCCCACGCGGTCCGCGGCAGCTTTGAGCACTGGTGCACCGCATTGGATGTGGTATACCGGTCGGCGATCAAAATGCCTCCATCCCGGTAAAAATCCGCCCAGTCCTTGCGGTAGCTCGCAAACCGGTCCACCGCGTAGAGCACCGACGCCGCATAGGCGTTGACGTCCTCCGGCTTTGGACCGAACTCCCCGGCGAGATACATTCTGACCGGCCAGCTGGCGTTCGATGCGTAGTTCGGGAAACTGATCTGCCGCACCGGTCTGCCCTGCTGTTCGAGCGCCGCGGCGAGCAGCTTGCTCTGGGTCGCCTTGCCCGAGCCGTCCAGCCCCTCGATGACGATCAGCTTACCCATTGCCCTGCACCAGCATTTCCTTCAGCGCGGCGTAGTGGTCCCGCACCTCGGCGAACCGGCCGCAGGTCATCGCCCCCTCGGGACAGACCCCCTTCTGGACACAGGAGGGCCCCGCCTTGGCGAACAGCGCCGGCGCGATCGGGTAGACCAGCCGCAGCATCTCCTCGGCCAGGGCCCGGATCTCCCACTGGGCCCGGTTGCAGCAGCGGTGGGCGAAGAAGTTGTGCAGGCTGCGGGCGTTCATCGTGACGATCATCTTGGTGTCGCAGGCGTTGGGCAGTACAAACCGCGCGTCCTCGATCGCCATCTTCTCCGCCTTGCGGGCGGCGGCTTTCTCGTCCAGGCCCTGTGCCATCAGCGCCTTCTTGTGATCCTCCTTGAGCAGCGCCGCGATCTTCTCGTAGCTCTCGGCCTCTTTTTGCATCATCTCGAGGTAGGCCGCCTTCGCCGCCTCATTCTTCTCGATCTCGGGGGGCAGCACATACTCGAAGTTCTCCAGCCGGACATACCGCTGGCTCTGCACGCTGTAGGAGGCGATCCGGTGCCGGGTGATCTGGGCCAGCAGACTGCGGGAGACCCCCTCGATCGCGAAGGTGAAACTCACATGCTCGGTGGGGCTCTCATGCCCCATCTTGGCGAGCTTTTCGACAAAGCTGCGGCTCTTCTCCTCATCCAGCCCGTCGAGCAGCTCGTCGACGCTGCAGTGGGCGTAGCAGAGTTTTGCCGCCGCGGCGACGATCTTCTCGGGATCCGGCGTATAGGCGAGCAGTTGTACCTTCATTGGAATCCTTCCTTTCTCGGTTGCAGATGCTGTTATTCCAGTTTGGTCAGCGGGGCGTAATTCGCCATCGTCTTCTTGACGCCGGCGGTGTCAAACCGGATCTCGACGATCGAGTCCCCCGCGATCGGGGTGACCTTGAGCACCACGCCCTGGCCGAACACCTTGTGCTCGACTCGGTCTCCGGGGGCAAACTTGACGCCGGCGCCCCGCTTTGCCGCAGCCGGCCGCGGTTTCGGCGCAGCGGCGAGGGTGCTGCTTGCCGCGAAACTCTTAAAGGACATTCCCCTGCCGGCGCCGTGGGGAGTGCTCGATGCCCGGCCGAAGGCGGGTGTGAGGCTCTCCTCGCTCTCGAGCAGATCCTCCCCGATCTCCCGCAGAAACTGGGATGCGGGATAATGGTTCGTCTTGCCATAGATCATCCGGGTGCGGGCACGGGAGAGATAGAGCTCCTTCTTCGCGCGGGTGATGCCGACATAGCACAGCCGCCGCTCCTCCTCGAGATCATCGGGAGAATTCTTGCTCATCTCGCCGGGGAAGATCCCCTCCTCCATCCCGACCAGGAAGACATAGTCAAACTCGAGGCCCTTGGCCGCGTGCATCGTCATCATGACGACGGTGTCGGCCTCCTCGTCGTAGCCGTCGATGTCCGAGATCAGCGCAACCTGCTCGAGGTAGCCCTCGAGGGTCGCCTCCTCTCCCTGCTCCTGCACATAGGTCTTGACCGCTGAGATCAACTCGCCGAGGTTTTCCAGCCGGGTCTCCCCCTCGTCCCCCTGTGCCTCGAGCATTCTGCGGTAGCCGCTGCGGTCGATGACGGTGGCGACCAGTTCGTCCAGCGTCTGGTCCTCCGCCGCAGCTGCGAGCTCCTGATACAGCGCATAGAAATTTTTGAGCGGGTTGAGCGCCCGGCTCAGCGAGGGATAATCCTCCGCCTCGCCGATCACCTCGAGCAGACTGCAGCCGAGCCCCGCCGCGATATTCGCCGCCGCATCCATCGTGGCCGCGCCGATCTTGCGGGCCGGCTCATTGATGATCCGCCGCAGCCGCAGATCGTCCTGCGGGTTTGCGATCACCGACAGGTAGGACAGGATATCCTTGACCTCCTTGCGGTCGAAGAACCGGTGGCCGCCGACGATTTTATAAGGGATGCCGGCGCGGGCGAAGTAGGTCTCGATCGGTCCGGACTGGGCGTTCATCCGGTAGAGGACCGCGTGATCCCGCAGCCGGGCCCCCTTTTTGAGGTTCTGCCCGATGATCGAGGCGATGTGGGCCGCCTCGTCCTGTTCGCTGTCCGCGACATAATACTGGACCTTCTCGCCAAGACCATTGTCGGTCCAGAGGGTCTTGCCCTTGCGCCCGACATTGTTGCGGATGACCCGGTTTGCCGCCTCGAGGATGTTGGTGGTCGAGCGGTAGTTCTGCTCGAGCCGGATCACCTTCGCACCGGGGAAATGCTGCTCAAAGCTGAGGATGTTCTCAATGGTCGCGCCCCGGAACCGGTAGATGCTCTGGTCGTCGTCCCCGACCACGCAGATGTTATTGCTGCCGCCGGCCAGCAGGCTGACCAGCAAAAACTGGGCGACGCTGGTGTCCTGGTACTCGTCCACGAGGATGTACCGCCAGCGTCTGCGGTACCGCTCGAGGACATCGGGGTTGTCCTGAAACAGACGCACCGTCTGGTAGATCAGATCGTCAAAATCCATCGCGCCGGCCGACCGCAGCCGCTTGGCATAACCGGCATAGACCTGGGCGATGAGTTTTGCCCGCACGTCCGACGCGTCCTTCATCGCATCGTCCGGGCCGATCATCTGGTCCTTGAGCCGACCGATCGCCGAGAGGGCCGAGCGGATCGGCAGAAACTTGTCGTCGATGTTCTGCTGCTTGTACAGCTCCTTCATCGCCCGCTGGGAGTCATCGCTGTCGTAGATGGTGAAGGCGCTGGGATAGCCCAGATACCCTGCCTCCCGCCGCAGGATCCGCACACAGGCCGAGTGGAAGGTGCTGGCCACAATCTCCTGCGCGTCGGCGCCGAGTCTGCCCGCGAGGCGGGTCTTGAGCTCCCCCGCCGCCTTGTTGGTGAAGGTGATGGCGAGGATCTGCCAAGGGCGAACATTGTCCACCGCGAGCAGCCCGGCCAGGCGGGCGGTGAGCTTGCCGCCATTTTCGAGCAGCCCGCGCAGCTCTGCGAGATCCTGTTCGGTGACGGTGCCGAAGATCTTATCGCTGTCGTGGGCAATGCCGTACCGGACGAGATTTGCGATCCGGTTGATCAGTACGGTGGTCTTGCCGCTGCCCGCGCCGGCGAGGATCAGCAGCGGGCCGTTGACGGTGAAAACCGCCTCCCGCTGCACGGGGTTCAATCCGCCGAAACTCGCCTCGATCACCCTGCGGCGCAGGGTGAGAAATTCCTGTTCCAGTTTGTTGCTCATGAAATCTTGTCCAACCTTTTTCTTCTGCAAAATCGGGTTTATTATAACACAAAACCTTCCTGAGAAAAAGCCCCGGGCCGGGGGTTTTGCGCCGGGCAAAACGACAAAAAATCCCGGATCGCAACGATCCGGGATTTTTTATCAGATTACACTGCTCAGCTGAGCATGTTGATCAGGATGCCAGCGGCAACCGCGCTGCCGATAACGCCGGCGACGTTCGGGCCCATCGCGTGCATCAGCAGGAAGTTCGAGGGATCCTCCTTCTGGCCCTCCTTCTGGGAGACACGGGCCGCCATCGGGACAGCCGAGACACCGGCCGAGCCGATCAGCGGGTTGACCTTGCCGTGGGTGGCCCAGCACATCAGCTTGCCCAGCAGGACGCCGCCCGCGGTGCCGAAACCGAAGGCGATGACGCCGAGCGCGAGGATGTAGAGGGTCTTCGCATTGAGGAAGGTGTTGGCGCTGGTGGTGCAGCCGACCGAGAAACCGAGGAAGATGGTGATGATGTTCATCAGCTCATTGCCAGCGGTCTTGCAGATCCGCTCCACGACGCCGGACTCCTTCATCAGGTTGCCGAGCATCAGCATGCCGACCAGCGGCGCAGCGCTGGGCAGCAGCAGCGCGATGACGATGGTGCACATGATCGGGAAGATGACCTTCTCGGTCTTAGAGACCGGCCGCAGCTGGGTCATCTTGACCCGGCGCTCCTTCTTGGTGGTCAGCGCCCGCATGATGGGGGGCTGAATGACCGGAACCAGCGCCATATAGCTGTAAGCGGCAACCGCGATCGCACCCAGCAGATGCGGAGCCAGCTTGGAGGTGACGTAGATGGCGGTCGGGCCGTCGGCGCCGCCGATGATGCCGATCGAGGCGGCCTCAGCACCGGTAAAGCCCAACATCTTCGCGCCGAAGTAGGTCATGAAGATACCCAGCTGGGCGGCAGCGCCCAGCAGCAGGCTCTTGGGGTTGGAGATCAGCGGTCCAAAATCGGTCATGCTGCCGATGCCCAGGAAGATCAGCGGCGGGTAGACGCCCAGCTTGACGCCGAGGTAGAGCATGTCCGCAAGTCCGCCGTTGTTGAGCACATTCAGGAAATCCGGGTGTCCGGACTCGGTCAAAAAGTACTCCATGTGGATGATGCCGGAACCGGGCAGGTTGGCCAGCAGCATACCGAAGGCGATCGGCAGAAGGAGCAGCGGCTCAAACTGCTTGACAATCGCGAGATAGAGCAGTACACAGGCGATGACGATCATCACCAGATAGCGCCAGTCGGCAATCAGGCCGGCAAAGCCGGATTCCTGCGCGATGCCGACGACGGCGTCCAAAAATCCCTGCATAGTAGAAAAGCCTCCCCCTTAACTTTGATTAAAACGGCTCGGTGTAGGAATACACCGCAGCCAGGCCCCAGCCGTTGCGGCGGGCAGGCGCCTTTGCAATGCTGCGAAGGGCGACCGGACCGTCGGACGCCGCGGTGACCGCGGCGCTGATCGCCGCGACAACCTCACCCGGGATTCCTGCCTGCACGGCCGGTGCGGGTGCGGGTGCTGCGGCTGCCGGCGCGGGCTTTGCCGCGGGGGCGCTCTCAACCTTGACAGACTGAGCCTTGGCGTTCTTCTTCTTGTCGATGCCGACAAAGATCACACCCTGAACGATGATGATCAGATAAAGAAGAATCAGAATCGCAAAAACCAAGACCAAGCCTGTAACAATAACAGTAACGATACTCGGCTCCATTGCTAATATCCCTCCTTGACTTGAACGATACCTACTGTATTATAAGGGATTCTGTCGCCGGATTCAACAGGCATTTGTCTGAATTGTTAATTTTTTGGCAATATTTTTTTGTCGCACCAGACGAAAAGCGGCCGGCAGATGCCGGCCGCTTTGTTATTTCTTGCCGATACCGGGGGTTGCGTCCCGAAAACCGGACTCCATCCGCTCCACCATCGACAGGCTCTTGCCGGTGCCGAGAGCGACGCAGTTGACCGGATCATCGGCGACATGGGCCTGCACCTTCAGCCGGTCGGTGAGATACCGCTCAAGCCCCCGCAGCAGCGCGCCGCCGCCGGTGAGCAGCAGTCCCTCGGTGTAGATATCCCCCGCGAGTTCGGGCGGGGTGCGCTCGAGCACCCCGTGGATCGCCGTCGCGAGCTGGCAGATGCACTCCTCGACCGGCTCATAGAGATCCTCGGTGGTCACGATCTGTCTGCGGGGCAGCCCGGTGCGCAGACAGCGCCCCTTGATCTCGGCCGAGGCGGAGAACCCCTCCTTCGGGGTGCAGCAGGCGATCTCCCGCTTGAGCCGCTCGGCGCTCTTGCCGCCGACCGCGAGCTGATACTTGTCCCGGACACAGCGCAGGATCGCCGCATCCAGCGCATTGCCGGCGACCTTGATCGAGTCGGAGCAGACCTTGCCCCCCATCGAGATCACCGCGATGTCGCTGGTGCCGCCGCCGATGTCCACCACGAGGTGACCCATCGGCCGGGTGATGTCGATCCCGGCGCCGAGCGCCGCGGCGATCGGCTCGTCGATCAGAAAGACCTGCCGCGCGCCGGCAGCCACCACAGCCTCGACTGCGGCGTCGCTCTCAATGCCCGAGATCGCGGCCGGCACGCAGACCGCCACCCTCGGCTTGACCACCACCGAGTGGTAGGCCTTGACGAGAAACCGGCGAACAATCTCCCGGGTGAGCAGGTGATCCGAGATCACCCCGTCTTTGAGTGGGCGCACCGCCATGATGTGGGCCGGGGTGCGGCCCACCATCTTGTAGGCGTCATCCCCCACTGCGAGGACCTTGCCGGTGTCGGTGTCCACCGCGACGATGGTCGGCTCGTTGAGCACGACCCCCCTGCCCTCGACATAGATGATGACCGAGGTGGTCCCGAGATCAATTCCGATATCATTCTGTGCCAACCGGCATCACTCCTTCTTGTTATCCGCGCGGGGTACAGGCGAGGACGATGCCCCAGACCTCCGCCGCGCCGGCCCGCTTGAGCGGCTTTGCGCACTCCTCCAGCGTACTGCCGCTGGTGGAGATGTCGTCGCAGAGCAGAACCCGGCTGCGCCGCAGCCTGTCCGAATTCTGAACGGCGAATGCGCCCTTCAGGTTCTCCCTTCGCTCCTCCAGCGACAGGGTGTGCTGCCGCCTTGTCTCTCTGCTCTTTTTCAGTATATCATCCCAGAGCGGAATTTCAAGCGAGGCGGCGATCCGCCGCGCCATCAACAACGGGACGTCATAGCCCCGCTCCCTGATCTCCCCGCGGGTGGAGGGAACCGGAATCACCGCGTCGAACCGGATGCCGGGCAGCACCCGCGCCACCTGCTGCGCCATCTCTTCGCCGAAGAATTCCGCCGCCCCCTTTGCACCGGAAAACTTCATCCGGTGGATACCCCGCCGAATCGGGTTGCGGTACCGGTAACAGCCGATGATCCCCTTGAGATACTTCAGCCCCCTGCCGCCCGCGTCCGCCCGGGCGATCCAGCCGATCAGCCGGATCCGCTCGAGGGCATCGGCGCAGTCGCAGACCGGCGCAAAACCCTGCACCGCCCCGCAGTAGGGGCAGCGTTTTGGAAAGAACAGATTTTTTGCAAAGGTTGCCGCTCTGTTCATTCTTCCCCTCCGTCAGCAGATCGAATCGTCCTGCAGCAGCGGCGCAAGGCAGGAATACCGCAGCGTCTTGCGGTCATTCTCGATCATCGCCCGCAGCACCTGCCGGCTGCCCACCAGAATCAGCAGCTGACGGGCGCGGGTCACCCCGGTATAGATCAGGTTGCGGTAGCACAGCCGTCTGGGGGTGTCCTCCGCCACCGGCAGCACCACCGCCCGAAACTCGCTGCCCTGGCTCTTGTGCACCGTCACCGCGTAGGCGATCTCGAGCTCCCGCAGCGTCTCCCCGGTGTAGGTGTAGAGCCGATCGTCGGATCGCACCTTGAGGCTGCCCGAGCGCGGGTCCACCGCCTCGATGATCCCGAGATCCCCGTTGAAGGCGCCGACCCCGCCGTCTCCATTTTCCCGCTCATAGAGAAGATCATAGTTGTTGCGCACCTGCATGACCTTGTCCCCCTCGCGGTAGGTCACCCCGAAGTAGGTCAGCTGTTTCTTGCCGGGTGCCGGCGGGTTGAGCAGCGCCTGCAGCCGGGCGTTGAGCGCCTGGGTTCCCGCGGTGCCGAGCTTGCTCGGACAGAGGATCTGGATCTCCTCCACCGGATCAAGGCCGTAGCTCTTGGGCAGCCGGTTTACGACGAGGTCGCAGATCAGGTCCTGACACTCCTGTCCGCGGGCGGGCAGGAAGAAACAATCCCCGTCCCGCTGGTTTTGCTCCGGCTCCTGCCCGAGGACAATCCGGTGGGCGGTGCGGACGATCTGACTGCGGGCCGCCTGCCGGAAGATCTCGGTCAGCCGGACCACCGGCACCGCCCCGCTCGCCGCGATGTCCCGCAGCAGATTGCCCGGCCCGACGCTGGGCAGCTGGTCGGCATCCCCCACCAGGATGATCCGGCACTGGGGCCGCAGCGCCCGCAGCAGGCTCTCGAACAGCGGCAGGTCCACCATGCTCATCTCGTCGATGATGACGACATCGCATTTGAGCGGGTTCTTCTCATTGTGGATGAACCGGATCTGCTCGTCGGTGCCGTAATCCACCTCGAGCATCCGATGAATCGTCTTCGCCTCCCGCCCGCAGAGCTCGCTCATCCGCTTTGCCGCCCGGCCGGTCGGGGCGGCGAGGAGCACCCGGTCCGCCCGCCGCTCGAACAGGGTGATGATCGCGTTGACGGTGGTCGTCTTGCCGGTGCCGGGACCGCCGGTCAGCACCATGCAGTTGCTGGTCAGCGCAGTGCAGATCGCCTCCCGCTGTGCTGCGGCGTACTGGATTCCGCCGCCCCGCTCCAGCGCATCGACCTCCCGGCCGGGGTCCTTCGCCTGCTCCAGCGGCAGTGCCATCAGGCTTTTCAGATGGCCGGCCACCGTCATCTCAGCCCGGAACAGTTCGGGCAGATAGATATACTCGACCTTCTGACAGACGAGGTTGGCGAACTCCCCCTCCTCGAGGCCGGCATCCAGCGCCTCCCGCAGCGACTGCTCGTCCACCCCGAGGAACCGCTGCGCGGTCGGCAGCAGCTTAAAGGCCGGCAGACAGCAGTGTCCGTTGCCGCTGTTGTGCCGCAGGATATACCCCAGCCCCGCCCGGAGCCGGATCCGGGCCTGCTGTTCGAAGTTCAGCCGGGCGGCGATCTCGTCCACCTGCTCAAACGGCAGCTGCACCGGCGGGTCGCAGAGCAGGTAGGGATTTTCGTAGATCCGGTCCATCGTCCCCGGTCCGAGCGCGCGGTAGAGGGAGATCGCCCCCGACGCCGGGATCCCAAGCTGGGCCAGCGCCGCAATCGCCTCCCGTACCCCGAAGACGCGGCGGAATTCCTCCGCCGCCGCCCGCGCCTTCGCCTCGGTCATCCCCCGCACCCGGCAGAGCAGCTCGGGGGTGCTCTCGAGTACCGACAGGGTATCGGCGCCGAACTCATCCACAATCCGCCGCGCGAGGATCGGCCCGATGCCGGGCAGCGCTCCGCTCGCGAGATACCGCAGCACCGCCGCGGCGTCCTGCGGCATCCGGCAGGAAAAGCCGCTGACCTGAAACTGCGGTCCGAAACTGGGGTGGTTGACAAACTCTCCCTCCAGCTCGACCTCTTCCCCCTCGGCGACCCCCGGCATCGTGCCCACCGCGGTCAGCAGCTCCCCGTCCGCAGAGAGCTCGATCACCGCGAATCCATTGTCCCCGTTGGAAAAGGTGATGTGCTCCACCGATCCCGAAATCTTCTCCACGGCGCAGTCTCCCCCTTTCCCTTTCTCTGATTGTTCATTATAAGACCTTTTTGCCGCTTTGTAAATCCAGCTCCTGCAGCAACTCCCGCTGCAGTTGGTCCTGTTTTGTGATCCGCACCCCCCGCAGCCCGGCGGTGGGCAGCGGCGGATCCGGCAGCTGTTCCCCCGCGCTGGCGATCACCTGGCAGCGGGGCAGCAGACGGCGCACCGCAAGGGTGATCTCGAGCGCCTGCGCGGCGGACACCGGCCCCGGCAGCACCAGGATCGCCTCGCTGTGTTTCGGCTTTTCAACCCCCCAAGCGATGAGATCTGCCAGATAATAGGCCCCGAGCACCGCCATCCCGGTGATCAGAATCACAAGAATCTCATTCATCTCTGTTCTCCCCCTCTCCAGCTGTTGGCCCATCCTATGCGCCGGCAGCCGGATCGGTGAAAAAACCTCGGAAATTTGACTTTTTCCCCTGTCCTTTTATACTTAATAGAAGAAAACCCCGAGGGAGGACCGGTATGACCAATTATCAGAAAGAGCTGGAAAAGATTCTCTCCGCCATCGACCCGGATATCCGGCGGCCCCGACTGCTGCTCCACTGCTGCTGCGCCCCCTGCAGCAGCTATGTGCTGGAATACCTCAGCCGCTATTTTGAGATCACCGCCGATTTTTACAACCCGAACATCGCCCCGGCGGCGGAGTATCACCACCGCGCCGAGGAGCTGCAGCGGCTGATTCGGGAGATGCCGCTCTCCGGCTCGGTCTCCTTTGAAGAGGGCCCCTATGAGCCGCAGCGGTACCTCGACGCGGTGCGGGGGCTTGAAAACTGTCCCGAGGGGGGCGAGCGCTGCCGGGTCTGTTTCCACCTGCGGCTCGAGCAGGCGGCACAGCGGGCAAAGGCAGGCGGGTTCGACTGGTTCACCACCACCCTGACCATCAGCCCGCTGAAGAACGCCGCCGCCCTCAATGAGATCGGCGCCGCGCTGGGCGAAGAATACGGCGTCCGTTTTCTCCCCTCCGACTTCAAGAAAAAAGAGGGCTACAAGCGCAGCATCACCCTCTCACGGGAATACGGCCTCTACCGGCAGGACTTCTGTGGCTGCGCCTTCTCCCGCGCGGCGCGGGAGGCCGAAAAGCAGGCCGTCGCAGAACATCAGACCAACGCAAAAGAATAACTCCGCGATCCGCTCTGGGAAAAATTCCCCGGCGGATTTTTCTTTTTTCCCTTGACAGACTGCCTCGGTGGCGTTATACTGTGCATACAGTATATATACAGTATTTCATTTCCGGAAATGAGGGTTCGATTTGGAGATCATCATCAGCAATTCCAGCGGGAGACCGATCTACGAGCAGATCACCGCCCAGATCAAGAGCATGATCCTCAGCGGACAGTTGACCGAGGGGCAGGCGCTGCCCAGCATGCGGCAGCTGGCGCGGGATCTGCGGATCAGCGTCATCACCACCAAGCGGGCCTACGAGGATCTCGAGCGGGAGGGGTTTCTGACCAATGTGCCGGGAAAGGGCTGTTTTGTCGCGGCCAAGGACCCGGCGCTGCTGCGGGAGGAGACGCTGCGCCGGATCGAGGCCGCGCTGTCCCAGGCGGTGGAGCTCGCGGCGGCCGGCGGCGTCTCGCTGCAGGAGCTGACCGAGGTTCTCACACTGCTGTATGAAGGAGAATGAGTATGGAAAACGCCATCAGGGTAGACCATCTTTCGAAGGAATACCCCGGCTTTGCGCTGCGGGATCTGAGTTTTTCGGTGCCCCGGGGCAGCATTGTCGGGCTGATTGGGGAAAACGGCGCGGGCAAGACCACCACCCTGCATGCGATCCTCGGTCTTATCCCATTTTCGCAGGGGAAGATCGAGCTGCTCGGACAGCTCTATGACCCGGGAAATCCCGAACATCGCCGCCGGATCGGGGTGGTGTTCGACGAGGGCGGCTTTCCGCCCCATCTGAGCTGTGCGGCGGTCGGGCGGATGCTCGGGCTGCTCTACCGGGATCTCTGGGACAAGGCGGCATTTGCCGATTACTGCCGCCGGTTTGAGCTGCCGCAGGACAAGGAGGTGCGCAACCTCTCCCGCGGGATGAAGGCAAAGCTCGCGATCGCGGCGGCGCTCTCCCATCACCCCGAGCTGCTGATTCTGGACGAGCCGACCGGCGGGCTGGACCCGATCGTGCGGGAGGAGATCCTCGACCTCTTTTCGGAGTTCATCCAGGAGGAGCAGAACAGCATCCTCTTCTCCACCCATATCACCACCGATCTCGAGCGGATCGCCGACGAGATTCTCTTTCTGCACAAGGGACAGCTGGTCTTTTCGGGGTCCAAGGACGAATTGATCTACGGGCACGGGGTCGCCCGCTGCACCAGCGCGCAGTTTGAACGGCTGCTGCCGGAGGAGTACCTGCGCCGGCGCAGCCTGCCCGGCGGGGGCGAGGAGCTGCTGGTCAAGGAGCCCGAGCAGTTCCGCCGCCGTCACCCGAATGTGGTGCTCGACCGGGCGAGCATCGACGAGATCATGCTCTTCTATGTAAAGGGGGAATCCAGATGAGGGCGCTGCTCTACAAGGATCTGCAGAATCTGCGCCGGTATATCTTCCAGCTACTGGCGATCTGTCTCGCCTTCGGGCTGATCTTCGGCATCTCGAACGGCAATCTCTATTTTGTCTACGGCTACGCGGCGATTCTCAGCCTGATGATCGTGCTCAACAGCATGGCCTATGACGAGCAGTGCGGCTGGTACCGCTCGGCGCTGACCATGCCGATCTCCCGCAGAACGCTGGTGGGCAGCAAGTATCTGCTTGGATTTTTGTCGATTGTCGGCGGGATGGTCTACTCACTGCTGCTGGGCGGGATTGGCAGTTTCTTTTTCCCGGTCTCGCTGTCGGTCTCACTGGTCACCGCCGGCAGCTGTTCCTGCGTCGCGCTGCTGCTGATCGCGGTGCTGCTGCCGCTGCTCTTCCGGTACGGCACCGAGAAGACCCGGCTGCTGATGATCCTGATCTTTCTGCTGCCGGTGCTGCTGGTCCTGCTGCTCTCCCAGCTCGGGATCCCGATGCCGGATGCCTCGACGCTGGTCGGGATGCTGATCGCGCTGCCCTTTGTCAGTGCCGGGGTCTATCTGCTCTCCTTTCTCCTCTCGGTGAAACTCTTCCGGCTCCGGCTGTCTTAAAACAAAAAGCGGATGGCGCAAGGTGTGGCAGAATAAGAAAACAACGGTTCTGCCGTAGACTTTTGGCGTAGAAAGCACTCAGAGCGGCCCCCCAAGCCACCAAGGCTTGAGGGGCCGCTCTTCGCACTTTCTCCATCCAAAATTCTGGG
>DXIA01000102.1 GCA_019113125.1 Candidatus Pygmaiobacter gallistercoris
AGAGCTGATTCCCTACATCAAAAAGATGGGTTATACCCACATCGAACTGATGCCGCTGGCCGAACACCCGTTTGACGGCAGCTGGGGGTATCAGGTAACCGGGTACTATGCCCCCACCAGCCGGTACGGCACCCCACACGACTTTATGGCGTTTGTCGACGCCTGCCATCAGAACGGAATCGGGGTGCTGATGGACTGGGTGCCCGCCCACTTCCCAAAGGATGAATTCAGTCTTTATCTCTTCGACGGCACCAGCTGCTATGAGGATCAGGATCCGCTGCGCCGGGAGCACAAGGAATGGGGCACGATGGTCTTCGACTACGGCCGGGGCGAGGTGCAGAGTTTTCTGATCTCCAACGCGCTGTACTGGCTGCGGAAATTCCACATCGACGGGCTGCGGGTGGACGCGGTGGCCAGCATGCTGTACTTAGACTACAACCGCCGGGGCGGCGAATGGCGGCCCAACAAGAACGGCGGAAACGAAAATCTCGAGGCAATCGCCTTTCTGCGCAAGCTGAATACCGCGGTCTTCGAGCGGGTGCCCGGTGCGCTGATGATCGCCGAGGAGAGCACCGCCTGGCCGATGGTGACCCGTCCCCCGCAGGACGGCGGCCTTGGGTTCAACTTCAAGTGGAATATGGGCTGGATGAACGATGTCCTCAGCTATATGTCCACCGATCCGCTTTTCCGCAAAGGCAACCACAACAAACTGACCTTCAGTTTCTTCTACGCGTTCAGCGAGAACTTTGTGTTGCCGATCAGCCATGACGAGGTGGTTCACGGAAAATGCAGCCTGATCAACAAGATGCCGGGCGAGTACGATCAGAAATTCGCCCAGCTGCGCACCTTCTACGGGTATATGATCTCACACCCGGGCAAGAAACTGCTCTTCATGGGGCAGGAGTTCGCCCAGTTCTCCGAGTGGACCGAGGAGCATGGGCTGGACTGGAACCTGCTCGACTATGACCGGCACCGGCAGATGCAGCAGTATGTCGCGGCGCTCAATCGGCTGTACCTCGACACCCCCGCTCTCTGGCAGGTGGATTACAGCTGGGAGGGATTCCAGTGGATCGTGCCGGACGACGACAGCCAGAGCGTGATCGTCTTCCGCCGGATCGACCGCAGCGGCAAGGAGATCATTGCGGCCTGCAACTTCACCCCGGTGACCCGGGAGAAATATCAGTTCGGGGTGCCGCGTCAGGGCAGCTACAAGCCGGTTTTCTGCTCGGATGATGTCATCTACGGCGGCGCCGGTGTCCCGGTGCGGACCGCCCGCAGTCGCAAGAAACCGATGCACGGGCTGGACTTCTCGATCAGCGTGACGCTGCCCGCCTTTTCCGCCGTCTTCTTCTCGGTTCCCGAGGAGAAGAAACCGGCAAAAAAGAGCGCGCCAAAGCGCAAAAAGTCCGCTGGTAAGTGAGGACCATAACGGTTTTTGATCTCTGAAAACCGATGATATGGATAAAAAAAGGGGAGAAACAAGATGAAAGAATGTATCGCCATGCTGCTTGCCGGCGGTCAGGGGTCGCGGCTCTATGTCCTGACCCAAAAGCTGGCCAAGCCCGCCGTCCCGTTCGGCGGAAAGTATCGAATCATCGACTTTCCGCTGTCCAACTGTGTCAACTCGGGGATCGACACGGTCGGCATCCTGACCCAGTATCAGCCGCTGGTACTCAATGAGTATATCGGCAACGGTCAGCCCTGGGACCTCGACCGCCTGTATGGCGGCGTCCACGTTCTGCCGCCTTACCAGAAGGCCAGCGGCAGCGACTGGTACAAGGGTACCGCAAACGCCATCTATCAGAACATCAACTTCATCGAACGGTATGAGCCGGAATATGTCCTCATTCTCTCGGGCGACCACATCTACAAGATGGACTATTCCAAGATGCTGGCCTATCACAAGGAGCAGGGCGCGGACTGCACCATCGCGGTGCTGGAGGTGCCCTGGGCCGAGGCGAGCCGGTTCGGCATCATGACCGCCAACACCGAGGGGGTCATCACCAAATTTGAGGAGAAACCCAAGGAGCCCAAGTCCAATCTGGCCTCGATGGGCATCTACATCTTCACCTGGAAAAAGCTGCGGGAATATCTGGAGCGGGACGAAGCCGACAAGAACAGCGAAAACGACTTCGGCAAGAACATCATCCCGACCATGCTCGCCGACGGGCAGCGGATGTGCGCCTATCCGTTTGAGGGATACTGGAAGGACGTCGGCACCATCGACAGCCTCTGGGAGGCGAATATGGATCTGCTCAACCCGAATGTCCCGCTGGACGTCTGGGATGAGAACTGGAAGATCTATTCCCGCACGGCGGGCCAGCCGCCCCACCACATCTCGGCGCAGGCCCATGTGGAAAACGCGATGATCACCGAGGGCTGCGAGGTGGAGGGCGAGGTCGATTTCAGCGTCCTGTTCTCCAACGTCAAGGTGCGTTCCGGCGCGGTGGTGCGGGATTCCATCGTCATGCCCGGCTGTGTGATCGAGGAGGGCGCGCAGGTGCACTATGCGATTCTGGCCGAGAATGTGGTGGTCAAAAAGGGCGCCATCGTCGGCGCGCGGCCGGAACATATGGAGGATCTGGACAAATGGGGGGTCGCGGTCATCGGCGCGGGGGTCACCATCGGCGCCGGCGCGAAGGTCCTCCCCAAAGCCATGATCTCGGAAGACGTCAAGGAGGTGCAGTGAAATGGTCAATCTGAATGCGATGGGGATTATCTTCTCCAACATGCACGACTCGGTGATTCCCGAGTTGACCGGCCACCGCACCATGGCGAGTGTGCCGTTCGCAAGCCGGTACCGTCTGATCGACTTTGTGCTCAGTGGCATGACGATTGCCGGGGTGCAGAATGTCGGGGTCATCGTCAAGAAAAACTACCAGAGTCTGCTGGATCATCTGGGCAGCGGCCGTGAGTGGGATCTCGCCCGCAAGCGCGGCGGCCTGACCATCTTCCCGCCCAGCGGGGATTCCGGGTACGGTTACCACGGCCGGATCGGTGCGCTCAAGGGAATTCTCCCCTATATCGAGGACGCCAAGGAAAAATATGTCATCCTCGCCGACTGCGATGTCGTCTGCGACCTCGACTACGCCGCCTTGGTCGAGCGCCATGTCGCCAGCGGCGCCGAGGTCACCATCGCCTACAGCAAGGAAAAGATGACCCCCGCGCTGGCCAAGAACAATGTCTCCCTCTCCCTCGCTCCCTCCGGACGGGTGCGGGAGCTGATGATCAATGATCCGCAGATCGGCAAGCGCAACCTCTCGATGGGGATCATGGTCATCGCCCGCGAGCAGCTGGTCGAGATCGTCCGCACCGGCTATGCCAAGGGCCAGCTCAAGTTCGAGCAGGACATCCTCGCAAAGAGCCTCGACACGATGAAGGTCTACGGCTACGAGTACACCGGCTACCGCAGCCGGATCGCCGACATGGCCAGCTATTTCGATGCGAATATGCAGCTGCTCTACCTTGAGAACCTCAACCGCCTCTTCCCCGAGGATCGTCCGGTCTACACCAAGGTGCGGGATGAGGCTCCGGTGCGGTACGCGCTGGACAGCAAGGTCAAGAACTGCACCGTTGCAGACGGCTGCATCATCGAGGGCGAGATCGAGAACTGCATCCTCTTCCGCGGGGTACACATCGGCAAGGGCGCGGTGGTCAAGAACTGCGTGCTGATGCAGAACACCCAGGTTGCGGGCGGGGTGCGGATGGATTATGTCATCACCGATAAGGACGTGCGGATCAGTGAGGGCCAGTACCTCGGCGGCACCAAAAACTTCCAGGTCTTTGTCAAAAAGGGATCCACCGTCTGATCCGGCGGCACCCCATTTCAAAGGAGGGAACAAGTTATGAATATCCTCTATTGCACCAGTGAGGCGCTGCCCTTCGCGATGAGCGGCGGACTGGGCGATGTTGCCGGCAGCCTGCCCCGGGCGCTGGTCGAGGACGGGATCAACTGCGCGGTTGTGCTGCCGCTGTACGGCGATATCCGGCAGGAGATGCGGGACAAGATGACCTATCTGACCAACTTCTCGGTTCCGGTGGGCTGGCGCAACCAGTACTGCGGGGTCTTTTCGGCACAGGTCAACGGGGTCACCTATTATCTGCTGGACAACGAGTACTATTTCAAGCGCAAAGGCCTGTACGGGTTTTATGACGACGGCGAGCGGTTCGCCTTTTTCTCCCGCGCGATTCTCGAGATGCTCCAGCACATCGATTTCGCCCCCGACATCATCCACACCAACGACTGGCAGACCGCGCTGGTCTGCGTCTATCTGAACCTCTATTATCGGCATCTGCCGAAGTTCTCCCGGATCAAGACCGCCTTCACCATCCACAACATCCAGTATCAGGGCAAATACGGTCTGGAACTGCTGGAGGATGTGCTCTCAATCGGGCCGGAGAACGCGCATCTGGTCGAGTATGACGGCTGCGTCAACTATATGAAGGGCGCGATCGAGTGCGCCGACAAGGTGACCACCGTCTCCCCCACCTACGCCTATGAGATCATGGATCCCTGGTTCTCCCACGGGCTGGACGGACTGCTGCGGGAGAAGGCCTATAAGACCTGCGGCATCCTCAACGGCATCGATACGGTCACCTATGACCCGGCCACCGATCCGCTGATCGGGCATCACTTCGACCGGGACTCCTTCACCACCGGCAAGCCGCTGTGCAAGCAGGACCTGCGTGAGATCTTCCACCTCGAGCAGAACGAGCAGCCGATCATTGGTATGGTGACCCGGCTGGTCAGCCACAAGGGGCTGGATCTGGTCCGTCATGTGGCGGAGTATATCATCCTCTCGGGGATCCAGTTCGTCATCGTCGGCAACGGCGACTATATGTACGAGAGTTTCTTCAACGAGCTGGCCGCAAAGTATCCCGGCCGAGTCGGGGTCTTCATTGGGTTCAATCCCGAGCTGGCCCACAAGATCTACGCCGGCGCGGACATGTTCCTGATGCCCTCGAAATCCGAGCCCTGCGGTCTTGCCCAGATGGTCGCGCTGCGGTACGGCACCATTCCCATTGTGCGGGAAACCGGCGGTCTCAAGGATTCGATCTCGGATTCCGGCGACGGCGTGGGCAACGGCTTTGTCTTCTCGAGCTACAATGCGCACGACATGCTGGACTCCTGTCTGCGCGCCAAGGCGGGATATGAGTTCCCGCAGGGCTGGCAGACGCTGGTCCGCCGCGCGATGGACTGCGACTTCAGCTGGAACACCAGCGCCCGCTCCTACATCGGTCTGTACAACGAGATGGTCAATCTCTGGTAATTTTCCCCTTTTGGAAGGGCTGTCCGGCAACCGGGCAGCTCTTCTTTTTTTGCAGAAAAAAATCCGCCCTGCCACATCTAAAGGCAGGGCGGATTTTTCAACCTGCATTACAGGTTGGACAGCACATACATCGCCACAAAGAGCAGCGAGAGGACGTACATCAGGATCGGGACCTCCTTGGCCTTGCCGCGGAAAACCTTGAGCACGACCCAGCTGATAAAGCCAAAGCCGATGCCGTCGGTGATCGAGTAGCCGAACGGCATCATCGCGATGGTCAAAAAGCAGGGCATCGCCACCTCAAAATCGCTCCAATCAATCCGGGCGGCGGCCTTGAGCATCAGGATGCCGACGATGATCAGTGCCGGCGCGGTAGCGGCGCTGGGGATGATGCCGGCAACCGGGGCGAGCACGCAGGAGGCGAGGAAACAGAGGCTGACCACCATGCTGGACAGCCCGGTGCGGGCGCCCTCGCTGATGCCGGTGGAGGACTCGACAAAGGTGGTGACGGTGGAGGTTCCCATGCAGGCGCCGACACAGGTGGCCAGCGCGTCGGCGACCAGTGCGCGGTCACCGCGGGGCAGCTCACCGTTCTCATCCAGCATCCCGGCGTTGCCGGCGGTGCCGATCAGGGTGCCGACGGTGTCAAACATATCACAGATCGAGAAGGTAATGATGGCGGTCACCAGCGGCAGCACCCCCATGCTGAGCAGGCCGGCAAAGTCCATCTTCAGGAAGGTCGGCGCGAGAGAGAAACTGCTGAGGGTGATCTCCTCCGGCATGACGGTCAGCCCCATCGGAATGCCGATCACGGTGGTGACCAGGATGCCGATCAACATCGCCGCCTTGACGCCGCAGGCCATTAAAATACCGGTGACCAGCAGCCCGATCAGCGCGAGCAGCGGTGCACCGGAGGTGATTTTTCCAAGATCCAGCAGGTTGTCGTTTGCCACCACGATCCCGGCGTTCAGCAGACCGACCAGCGCGATAAAGAGGCCGATGCCGGCACTGATCGCATTCTTGAGGGGTGCAGGGATCGCATTGATGACCTGCTTGCGCAGCGGAGAGACGGTGACCGCGAGGAAAAGCAGTCCCGAGATAAAGACGATGGCCAGTGCCTGCTGCCAGGTATACCCCATCCCGAAACAGACGGTGAAGGTGAAGAAGGCATTGAGCCCCATGCCGGGCGCCTGCGCAAACGGAACATTGGCGAGCAGCGCGGTCAGTGCGGTGCCGATGGCGGCGGAAACACAGGTCGCCAGCATGACCGCATTGAAATCCATTCCCGCCTGGGAAAGGAAGTTCGGATTGACAAAGATGATGTAGGCCATCGCAAAGAAGGTGGTAAATCCACCCGCAAGCTCTTTGGCGACGGTGGTGCCGTTTTCCCTCAGCTTGAAGATCTTCTCCATGAAACATGTCCCTCCGTTGGTTGCGGCGCGGTGCGCCATTTATTTCAGAGGGGCGCTTTGCCCCTCAGCGGAACAAATGGGGGATGGTCTTTGGCGCAGGAGACGTCCCGCGCGGCAAAAGAAAAAGGCGACCGAAACGGCCGCCAGAGCAAAAGGGAATACAAAACCGGGGGTGCCGCACCGTTCGCGGTCCCCTGTTCCGTCTTCCGATAGTCGCGCCATTTACGGCGGCGCGGTAGAAACTCTGGATCCGTATCATCCACATTATATCGGCATGATTCAGTTGTCGAAGAGATTTTTCTCTGCACCTTCATTGTATGTTTTTTCCCGCGCCGGCACAAGCCGCATTTTTTCACAAATTTTTTGTCGAAACGCACCGTTGCTTTAGCAAGATAGAACATTAACAGTGTAAACTGGAAACTGCTGGAAATTTGTCATCCGCGGCAATTTGTCGTAAAATAAAATCAATTTCTCGGATATTTGGGGGTGGTGATATGCGGGACGCAGCGTCCTTTGCGGCGCTCTGTCAAATGGAGCAGCCGCCGGACGGCGGCATCGGTACCCTGCGGGAAAAGACACTGCACCGGGTGCTGAAACACTGGATCGAGCCCCGCGCCGACTGCCGGGAGCAGCCGGTTGCCGGCTTTGTGGTCGACATCCTCAATGAAGACGGGGTCACCGAGATCCAGACCCGGGGATTCTTTTCGCTGCGCCGCAAACTTGAGCGGCTGCTCGGCGAGACACCGGTGCGGGTGGTCTTTCCGCTGGCAGCCCGCCGCTGGATCCGCTGGGCCGACCCCGAGACCGGTGTCCTCTCCCCCCGCCGGCTTTCTCCCCGGCGCGGCAGCTACTTCGATGCGTTCTATGAGCTGACACATCTCGCGCCGTTGCTGAACCACCCGAATCTGACCCTGGAACTCCTGCTCATCGACGCGGAGGAACTGCGGCTGCGCTGCGGCTGGGGCAACGGCGGCAAGCGGGGCGCGGTGCGGATCGAACTTTTGCCTCTCGCACTGGCCGGGCAACGGGTCCTGCGGCAGCCGCAGGACTACGCCGGTCTGCTGCCGGACACACTGGCCGATCCCTTTACCTGTGCCCAGCTCAGGAAAGCGGCCGGTCGCAGCGATACCCTCTGTCGCCGCGCGCTCTACACGCTGGAGAGGGTCGGGGCGCTGCAGCGGATCGGAAAACAGGGGCGCGCACTGCTCTACACCCGCACTGCGGCTTGCGCCGACGGTCGGGAATGTGATAGCATAGGGGCAGAGAACACGGCCGGCGGCACCGACGCACCGGCCGGCAGGGAGGGATCGGTTTGAAGGAGTTGACTGCCAGCCAGATTACCGCCGCGGTGCGGGAGCTGTGCATCGAGGCAAACTACCGGCTGCCGCAGGATGTCGCAGACTGTCTGCGCTGCCGCCGGGAAGAGGAGGACCGGCCGGTTGCAAGGGAGATCCTCGGCAACATCCTCGACAACATCGCGGTCGCGGCCGAGGGGGAGTATCCGCTGTGTCAGGACACCGGGCTCGCCTGTGTCTTTGTCCGGCTCGGGCAGGAGGTTCACATTACCGGGGACTTTGCCGCCGCGGTCGACGAGGGGGTGCGGCAGGGCTATCGAGACGGCTATCTGCGGGCGAGCGCGGTGGCGGACCCGCTGCGCCGGGTCAATACCGGGGACAACACCCCCGCGCTGCTGACCGTCGACCTGGTGCCGGGCGATGCCTGCGAGATCACCGTTGCCCCCAAGGGATTCGGCAGCGAGAACATGGGAGCGCTGCGGATGCTGCGGCCGAGCGACGGCGCACAGGGGGTCAAGGACTTCGTGCTCGAGACGGTCAAAAAGGCCGGCCCGAACCCCTGCCCGCCAATCGTGGTCGGGGTCGGGGTCGGCGGCAGCTTTGACAAGGTTGCTCTCTGTGCCAAGCGGGCGCTGCTGCGGCCGCTGGACCAGCGGCATCCCGACCCGTTTTGGGCCGCGATGGAGCAGGAGCTGCTCGGGGAGATCAATGCGCTCGGTATTGGCCCACAGGGATTCGGCGGGCGCACCACCGCGCTGGCGGTGGCCATCGAGACGATGCCGACCCACATCACCGCCCTTCCGGTGGCGGTTAACATCAACTGTCATGTCACCCGCCACGCCACGCGGGTGCTGTAAAGGAGGAGACACGGCATGATCGAGGTTACCACCCCTTTCACCCGGCAGCAGGCCGACGGGCTGCGCGCGGGACAGAGCGTGCTCTTCACCGGCACCCTCTACACCGCGCGGGACGCCGCCCATGCCAGGCTCTGTCAGGCACTGGCTGAGGGCCGTCCACTGCCCTTTGATCTCACCGATGCGGTGATCTACTATGTCGGCCCCACCCCGCCCCGTCCCGGCCGGGTAATCGGCAGCGCGGGCCCCACCACCAGCTACCGAATGGACGCCTACGCCCCCACCCTGCTGGACCAGGGGCTGCGCGGGATGATCGGCAAGGGACTGCGCAGCGACGCAGTTGTCGATGCAATGCGGCGCAACCATGCGGTCTATTTCGGTGCGGTCGGTGGCACCGGCGCACTGATCGGGCGGTCCATCCGCTCGGCCGAGCTGATTGCCTACGAGGATCTCGGCACCGAGGCGATTCGCCGGCTGACGGTGGAAAAGCTGCCGCTGACCGTCGTCATCGACACGCTGGGCAACAACCTGTATGAGCTGGGTCCAAAGGAATACCGCGCACAGCGGGCGCAGCAGGGCTGAACCGCAAAATCAAAACGGACAGGGAATACCCTGTCCGTTTTTTATTTAGAATCCGTTCAGAAGACCTCGATCTCACGGTTCAGCGCAAAGGCGTAGAGGCTCGCACGGACAACCGGCATCCCAAGCCGGCGGGAAAGCGCCTGCCGGTAGAGCGCGAGCTGGGGGGCATACCGCTCCCGCAGCTGCTGCGCGGTCTTTCCGCGGTCGGTCTTATAGTCGACCAGATACAATTCTCCGTCCTTCTCGATCACACAGTCGGCCACCCCCTGCACCAGCACCGGTTCGGCGGCGAGCGGTCCGTCCAGTGGTGCCGCGCTACCTGCCGGGATCCGGGTGAAGAAGGGGTATTCCCGCAGCAGCCGGTCTGCCGCGAGGATGCGGTCCATCAGCGGAGAGGAGAGAAAGGCGGCAAGCGCCTCCCGATCGGCGGCCCGGGCGGTGACCGGGGTGATAAAGCCCTGTGCGGTCAATCGGGTGAGTTCCGCCTCGAGATCCCGCCGCGCCGCGCCGAAATCGGCGTACTGCAGCACCTCGTGCAGCGCGGTGCCCCGCTCTGCTGCCGAGAGCCCCGCCGCATAGAGGAAGGAGGGGCGCTTGAGCGTGGTCTCCCGCTCCTCCCGCGCCGAATGTACCAGCGCTGTCACCGAGACCTTTGCCGGCACCCCGAGCAGTGCGCTGCGGGGATACTGCCAGGTAAAATGACGGCGCAGTGCCCCGAGCAGCTGTGGGTCCGCCGTCGCAGTCCGTCCCGGGGCCGGCTGTTCTGATCCGGCAAGGGTCTCGTGGGGCGGAGCGGCGCAGATTTCGGTCCGCAGCGCATCCTCCTCCGACGGGAGAAGGGGCAGCTGCGCCGCGGATGCCGCGGCGCGCAGTGCATCCGCCTGTGGGTGGAGCAGCGCCGCCATGCAGATCCAGTCGGCAAAGCTCGATGCGCCGGCGACGAGATCCGCGGTCAGCCCGCCCGCGCCGAGCAGCGCGACCGCATAGCTGCCGAGGGTCTTGGCCGGGTCCCGCATCGCGGCGGTAATCAGCAGCCGGTCCTTCGCCCGGGTCAGCGCCACATAGAGCACCCGCATCTCCTCGGACAGCTGCTCCCGCAGCAGTGCCTGGCGGATCGCCCTCTGGGGGCCGGTCGGATACCGGGCGCCCCCCTCCTCCCGCAGACAAAGGCCGATGCCGAGCTGGGTGTGCCGGAGCACCGGGGCGGTGTACAGATCCTTTTTGTTAAACTGCCGCATCGTGTCCGCGAGGATGCAGACCGGGAATTCCAGCCCCTTGGAGCGGTGGATGCTCATGATCTTAACATAGCCCTCCGGCATCCCGGCCCCGCCGGCCGCCGGCCTGACCCCCGCCGCGAGCGCGCTGTCCACCCGGCGCAGAAACCCGGGAAGACCGCCGGTGCCGGACGCCGCATAGTCTGCCGCCATCCGGACAAACTCGAGAATCGCCTCCCGCCGCGCATCGGCGGCGTCCGCGCCGCCCGGCACGACCTGCGCGGCCAGCAGATACCCGGTATCGGAAAGCAGTCTGCGGCAGAGCGCGTCGACCGAAAGAAAGGCTGCCTCGCTGCGCAGCGTCATGATCTTGCGGTAAAATGCCTGCGCCTTGGCCGACCCGCTGCGGGCCACCGCGCCGAACAGGCTGCCCTGCGGAAAATCCGCCCGCAGCGCCGCGAGCTCCCCGCTGGAGAAATCAAACATGGCGCTGGTCATCAGTGCGGCGAGCGGCACGTCCTGCGAGGGGTTATCCAGCACCCGCAGCGCCGCCAACAGCGGCTGCACCTCCGGCAGGCTGAGCACCCCATCCCCGAGATCGGTGTAAACCGGGATATTCCGGGCGGCCAGCGCATCGGAGAACAGCTCGGCCGATCCGCGCGGCGAGCGCAGCAGAATGCAGAAGTCCCCGTATCCGCACCGGCGCAGCTTGCCGTCCTTGTCCCGCACCAGCTCGCCCTGCTCCACCATCTGCTGAATGAGCTGGGCTACGGTGTCCGCCTCGCCGAAGGCGGGATTCTCCCCGGCGTCCACCACCAGCAGCTCGGTCCCGGGCAGCCCGGTCTCCTGTTCGGCTGAACCGGGCAGCAGCCGTTCCCCACCGGTGTAGTCGAGCTCCCCCACCTCCCGGCTCATCAGTGCCGAGAACAGGTAGTTGATCCCCCGGATCACCCCGGCGGAGGAACGGAAGTTGTGTTTCAGGGTCAGTACTGCGGGATAATGCGCCCCGTCATAGGGGGCAAAGGTCTCCTTTTTCTCAATGAAGATCTCGGGCATCGCCTTGCGGAACCGGTAGATGCTCTGTTTGACGTCCCCGACAAAAAAGAGGTTGCTCCCATCCGGCCGTGCCAGGAGATGATACAGCAGATCCTGAATCGCGTTGGTGTCCTGATACTCGTCCACCATGACCGCGTCAAACCGGCCGCGAATCTCCCCGGCCAGCGGGGTCGGGGTCCCGTCCGGCGCGCAGAGCAGCTGCAGTGCGAGATGCTCAAAGTCGGAAAATTCGAGCACCTTCTCCTCCAATTTCGCCGCAAAAAATCGCTCATCAAACAGTCGGATCGCCCGACACAGTCCCTCGACAAGGGGCCGGGTGCGGCCGACATCCTGCCAGAACTCCTCCTCGCTGCAGAGCAGCTGATTCTTGAGAATATTGGCCCGACGCTCCTTGATCTCGGCCCGCAGCGCCTGCACCAGCTGTTTCTGCGGCCCGTCAAAGCCCCGCACCTGGGCCAGCCGCGCCGGCTGCCAGGCGGTGAGCAGCGCCCGTGCGCCGTCCCAGTCCCCCGCCGCGAGCAGCTGTGCCGTGCGTTCAAACCGCGCTCTGTCCTCCTTCAGCGCCGGGCGGTAGGCGCCCAGCGCCGGTTCCTCGTCAATCAGCCGCAGCGCGGCCAGACAGCGCGCCCGCGCGCCGTCGACCGCACGTTTTGCCTCCTCCAGCAGCTGTGCGCCCCAGACATTTTCGGTCAGCGGCTCCCGCTTTTGATAGAGCGCCTGAATCTGTTCCAGTGCCTGATCAAAAAAGGGCAGCGCCCGCAGATGATCATAGACCAGCAGCAGCGCCTCGCCCGCCTCCCGGTCGCTGCGCGCGCGGCCGAAAATCGAGGCAAAGGCGGCAAAGTCCGCATCGCGGTAACTCTCCTCCAGCACCCCGGCCAGCACCGACTGGCGCAGCTGGTAGATCTCCGCTTCATCGGCAACGGTAAAGTCGGGCGGAATGTCCAGCTGGCTGAAATACTCCCGCAGCAGCTGCATGCAGAAGGCGCTGACCGTCGAGATCGAGGCGCGCTGCAACCGCAGCGCCTGCCCCTGCAGCAGACGGTCGCCGGGAGTTTCCCGCAGTCGCTGGTCCAGCCCCTGAGCAAGTCTCGCCCGCAGCTCGGCCGCAGCGGCATTCGAGAAGGTCAAGATCAGCAGCCGGTCGGCGGGAACCGGCTCCTCCCCCGCAATCAGCCGCAGCGCGCGCTGTACCAGCACCGCCGTCTTGCCGCTGCCGGCCGAGGCGCAGACCAGCAGCGCCCCGCCCCGGTCCTCAATTGCGATCTTCTGCTCGGCTGTCCACCGCGGCATGCTGGGTCACCTCCTCTTCGAATACCTTCGCCGGTGCGCTGAGCGCCCGCTCCCGCCGCCCGTTGACATGACGGCAGACGGTGCGGTAGTCGCACCAGTCACAGGGGCGGCTGTCCCGCTGCACCAGCGGGGCGGCGTCCACCTCTCCGGCGTAGAGATCCTGTGCCATCTGTCGTACCAGATCCTCAATGTGTTCCTCAATCCGGCCGAGTTTTTCGAGATCGGCCAGTTTTTTTGTCTTTTTCAGTTTCCCGGTCGAGGTCCTGCCGACCGGAATAAAGGCGCCGTTTCCCTCATGGTCCATCGCCCGCAGCACCATCTCATCCTCGAGCAGCAGCCCGTCCACCTTGTAAACCTGCTGATAGCCGGCCGCCTCGTCCCGGTCAAGCAGCGGGGGCGGCGGGTCCGCCGAGAGATAGAGTACCCCGGCGGGGACCGACCCGGCGAAGGGGCCGCTGCCGTCGGCGCAGAGGCTGAACAGATAGAGCAGCATCTGCAGGTTGAGGCCGCACCAGACCTCCTCCAGGCTGAACTCCTTGCCGCCGGTCTTGTAGTCGACCACCCGGATCCACCGTTTGCCCTCCCGTTCCATCACATCCACCCGGTCGATCTTGCCGACCACCTGCACGCGGCTGCCGTCCGGCGCGGTCAGCCGGAGCGGATGCACCTGCTCGCCCGGGCCGATCGGCAGCTCAAACGCCGCCGGGTGAAAGCTGCTCTGCTGTTGTTCCTTCTGGAGAAACTCGAGCAGCCGCCCGGCGTTCTTCTTAATCCGCCCGACCAGGTAGCCAAAGCGGGTCCCCTGAGAGAGGGCCGGGGGAATTTTCTCCCGCACATACTCGTCACAGAGGTCCCCGGCCAGCGTGTCGAGCTCCGCGGGGCTCTTTTCCAGAAAACCCGCGCCGGTGCGGCGCAGCGCCTGCTCCAGCACATAGTGGACAAAGCTGCCGCTCTCGATCGGGGAGAGCTCCGCCCGCCGGCGCACCCGCAGCCGGAGCACATACTCGAGAAAGTAGGCATAGCTGCAGCTGAAATACCGCTCGATCCGGGTCGGCGAGAGGGTCAGCCCCTCCCCGAGCAGACGGCGCAGCGCATCCGGGTTCTCGACCGAAAAGCGCCGGGGCCGGGCCGCCCGGGCGAGGATTTCGAGCGCCGACTGCTGCTCGGGCAGCTCCCCGAGCGCCTCGGCCAGCGCGGCGGTGGCGGGGTCGTCGTTCCAGTACCGCGCGGCATAGCCCTGCAGCGCGGCAGGGGGTGCAGCCCAGAGCAGATCCTCCCCAAGCCGCATTGCGGGCGGTTTCAGCTGTTCGGTCAGCGAGAGCAGCGGCGCACAGGGGGTCAGCGGCTGCCCGCCGGCCGACTGTGGGCAGAGCAGATGCAGCCCCTCCCCCGCCGCGGTCAGCGCCCGGTAGAGATACATCTGCTCCAGCCGCACCCGGTTTTCAAAGTCGCCGGGCATCTCGACCCCGATCTCGACCAGCAGCTCCCGGTCGGCGTGGGTCAGCAGACCACTGGCCCCGACCTGGGCCGGAAAGATTCCCTCGGCGAGATCGGCGACAAAGACGTGCCGCGGCGAGAGCAGCCGCATCCGGTCGGCAGTGGTGACCAGAACGCTGTCCATCGTCCGGGGCACCCGCCCCACCTCGCTGGCCCGCACCAGCAGCACCAGCAGCTCGTCGTACTCCGCCGGGCTGATCGGATCCTCTCCCAGCAGCCGGGCCATCTCATCGAGGTTGTCCATCGCCGCGTCCCACATCCGCAGCGCCTCGTCGGCCTCCTCCTCCTGACCGGCCGCCCGCAGCGCCTCGGCGGTCGCCGCGAGACAATCCGGTGCGCCGAACGCGTCCAGCAGCAGATAAAGCTGCCGGGAGAGGGAGAGCCCGGTCGGATGGGAGAGATGTCCGAGGAACTTCTCCACCGGTCCCATCACCGCTGCCCGGGCGGTTTCCGCCCGGGACAGTTCCTCCGCATCCTCCTCCCGCAGTTTCTGGCCCAGCCCGGCCGGGTTGAGGGTGAAGGGCGCACGCCAGTCCGCCGCCGTCGGCTGCCAGGTAAAGGCATAATTTTCCAGCGCCGCGATCTCCCCTACCCCGACCCCGCACAGCCCTGTCTTGAGCAATGCGAGCAGCTGGCGGGTGGAAATTCCGCCCCTTGCCAGCGCCAGCGCGGCCCGCAGAAACGCGATCGGGGCGGTGTATTCCGCGGTGGTGGACTGATCCAGAAAGAATGGGATCTGCTGGCGGCCGAGCGCGGCCTCGAGTGGGGCGCGCAGCTGGTCAAAGCTGCGGCAGACCACCGCCATCTCGTTGTACCGCACCCCGCGCTCCGCCAGCGCGCGCAGTCCGGCGGCGATCCGGGCGCACTCCTCCTCCCGGTCGGTGGGTGCATCGAAGGTCACCCCGTCGGCGCTGGTCGGCTCTTCGCTCTGCTGCCCCGAGAGCAGCCGATCCACCCAGACAAGGCCGGTGCAGGAGGCTCGCCAGTCCCGGGTGAGCAGGGTCGGCTGCGCGACCGCAACCGCCTCTTTTTTTGCCAGCCGGATCAGCCGCTGTGCTGTTTTCTTGACCGGACTGAAGAGCCCAAATCCCCCCTGCCGGTCGCTGAGCTCATCACAGCAGAGGGCGACGGTCATCCCGGCCGAAAGGGCCAGCAGCCGGCGCAGCAGCGCGTATTCCGGCGCGGTGAACCCGTCAAAATCGTCCAGATAGATCCAGGTGCCGGCAAACAGCTCCCCTTCAAGCCGGTCGGCCGCGCGGGTGATTCGGTCGCTGGGATCAATCGCCTTGCCCTCCATCGCCGCCTCGGTCGCGGCGAAGATCATCGCGAGCTCGGCCAGCTTTTCGCTGTCCGCCCGCCGCGCGGCCTTCTCGAGCAGCTCCCCGCTCGCCCCCGCGGTCTTGAGTTCTCCGATCGCGGCGGCACATTCGGCGATGAACGCGGTGTTGTTGCGGTGGCGGCGGTAGTATTGCACCTCATCCCCCAGCGAGGCGATCGCGCGGCGCACAAAGACACACCGGCCCGCATCGGTCAGGCTGGGCAGGGTGAGCCCGCCGTACTCCCGCTCGATCCGCTGGGCCAGTGTGCGGAAGGAGACCACCTCGGCAAAAGCCGACAGCCGGTCCCCCAGTTCATCGTAGAGCAGCAGTTCGGCACTCTGGCTGAACTGCTCGGGCACCAGATAAAGGCAGTGCGCCCGCTGCTGCGCCCGCTGCCGGATCCGGTGCAGCAGCTCGGTCGTCTTTCCGGTTCCACTCGTTCCCAAAATCAGTTCCAGCACCGCTGTTCCTCCTGCCCGATAAAAATAAAAAGCCAGTAAAACTACTGGCTTTATTATAACGACCTGTTCCCCAAAAGGTCAAACGGAAAGCATTCCCTGTCTCACTTTGCAAAATGCGCGGCCTTCGGCCTGGGATTGTGGTAGATCGTGTCCGCCGCAACCACGGCGCCGAGCAGCCCGAAAACGAGCAGCGGCAGATCTCCGATCTCCTGAAAGACCGGCAGTCCCAGCGAGAGATTGGCCGCCTGCTTTGCCCCGATGACGCAGAAATCAAACAGGAACGCCTCGAGCCCGAAGAAACACAGCCGGCGCAGCTGCTGTTGTTCTGCGGGCAGATACAGCATCCGGAGCAATCCGCAGCAGAGCAGCATCGCCGCGAGCGCCCCCATCAGATCAAGGGTCGGCGTCACCCGCTGGATGCTGGTCGGGGAGAGGACAAACCGCCGGGCACAGAGCAGGAAAAACGCGGCGGTCGTCCCGATGCCCAGCGGCAGTCCGCCCATCGGCTGCGCCTCTCCCCGCCCAAATCCGAGCGCAATGCCGCTGCACCACAGTCCGCCGGCCAGCCAGCCGACGGTGATCAGCAGCCGGACCGGATCCACCGTCATTTTGCCGGTATACCGGTCAAAAAAGCCCCCGGCAGCACTGATGTCGCCGAATATCTGGACCAGTGCCATCCCGCAGCCGCCAAAAAACGCGGCCGCCTGAACCCCGAAAACCGCCGCGAGCGGGCGGCTGCGGCGGGCCATGCGGGCTCCCGCTTTCGATTTTTTCGGCCGCACCAGCAGCAGAAAGGCCAGCGAGATCACCGCCAACGCGCCATACCGGATCCAGACACTTCCGGACGTCGAAAAACCGGTGGCGGGGTCGGTGAAGAGCAGTTTATCGGCGAGCAGCCCGCCGCCCGCAGCAAGTGCGAGCAGCAAGCTACAGATGCATCCGTTCATCCGCGCTCCTCCAGGCTCACATACCGCTGACGGACTCCGAGGTACTTATAGGCCGGGCGGATGATCCGGTTGGCGAAGACGACCTCCTCAATCCGGTGCGCGCACCAGCCGCCGATCCGGCTGATGGCGAACAGCGGGGTGTAGAGATCGGTCGACAGTCCCAGCATCCGGTAGATCAGGCCGCTGTAGAGGTCGACATTGGCGCAGACGTTTTTGCTGCCCTTCTCCTCCGCAAAGACGATCGGGGCCAGCCGCTCGACGGCATAGAGCAGCTTGAACTCATCGCCGAATCCCTTTTCATAGGCCAGCGACTTTGCATTGGTCCGCAGAATGACCGCGCGGGGGTCGCTCAGCGTGTAGACCGCATGGCCGATCCCGTAGATCAGACCGCTGCGGTCGCCCGCCTGCTTGCGGATCATCCGGCGCAGATACTCCTTGATCTCGGTGTCGTCATTGTAATCCCGCACATTGGTCTTGATGTCGTCCAGCATCTCCATGACCTTGATGTTCGCGCCGCCGTGCTTGGGGCCCTTGAGGGAGCCAATGCCGGCCGCGATCGCCGAATAGGTGTCGGTACCGGTGGAGGAGAGCACCCGGCAGGCGAAGGTGGAGTTGTTGCCGCCGCCGTGGTCGGCGTGCAGCACCATGCACAGATCAAGCAGCTTTGCCTCTTCATGGGTGAACTTGCGGTCGGCGCGGTAGGTGCGCAGAATATGCTCGGCAGTGCTCTGGCCGGGTTTGGGCATGTGGAAATACATGCTCTTTTTGTCATAGACCCGGCGCTTGACCTGGTAGGCGTTGACCATGATGGTCGGCAGCGCGGCGATCAGGGTCACCGACTGGCGCATGATATTCTCAAGCGTCAGCAGATCCGGCTGCTCGTCATAGCTGTAAAGCGCCAGCACGCCCCGTGCCATCTTGTTCATGATATTGGGCGAGGGGGAGCGGATGATGATGTCCTCGACAAAATTCTCGGGCAGCCCGCGCCGCTCCTCGATAATGGCCTTGAAATCCTCGAGCTGGCTCGCGGTCGGCAGGCTGCCGAAGAGCAGCAGCCAGGTGACCTCTTCAAAGATAAAGCGGTCTTCGGTATAGGCGGCATGGACAATGTCCTCCACATCGATGCCGCGGTAGATCAGCTGCCCGTCCCGCGGGGTGCGCACCCCGTTGATCATATCATAGCCCACAACGTCGCAGACATTGGTCAGGCCCGCGAGAACGCCGGTCCCGTCCGGGTTCCGCAGACCACGGCGTACCCCGAGTCGTTCCGAGGTTTCCGGGTCGATGTAGTTATTTTTCAGATACTCGTCGCATAGATATTCCAGCGAATGCAGTTCATTTGCCATGCTTACCACCCTCTCTGTTCTTACAGAACCTGATTCACTTATCTTTCTATGATAATCCAATCCGGTTTCATGTGCAAGCATGATATGTAAATTTTGCATTCAGGATACCAAAAAGAAAGGGAACCGACGATGAAAAAATTTGCCATTCAGCTGTTGTTGTTCTCCGCGCTCACCCTTCTCCTGCCGGTCGCGACGGCAGCCCTCTGCGGCGGCACGCCCGGGATCAGCGCCTTTACGACCTTCCTCTCCCAGTCCGTCCCAACTGAGAGCCAGAGCAGTTCCTCCGCATCCGGCGACACAAAAGAAACCGTGCTGCCGATCCTCAACAGCGCCAGCGGGGAGGTGGAACAGGTCTCGCTGCGGGATTTTCTCATCGGGGCTGCCGCCAGCGAGATGCCGGCCAGCTACCAGGATGAGGCGATCAAGGCGCAGATCATCGCCGCACACAGCTACGCGCTGGCCAATCGGGACGCCCAGCTCGCAAATCCCGACCCTGATCTCAAAGGGGCATGGTTTGCCGCGAACCCCGACCAGCGGGAGGGGTATATCCGCACGGACGACCTGCAGAATGTGTGGGGCGCGCAGTATCAGCAGTATTACGACCGCCTTGCCGCGCTGGTGGACGAGGTCTGCGACCTGGTGGTGACCTATCAGGGCAGCCCGGCGCTGACCACCTATTTTGCGATCTGCAACGGGACAACCGAGACCAGCGAGGCGGTCTGGGGACAGGCGCTGCCCTATCTGGTCTCGGTGGACTCGGCGCTGGATCTGACCAGCCCGGACTGCGAACAGACGGTGACCTTCTCGATGCAGGAGGTCTATGACAAGCTCAACCTCGCCTTTTATTCTCTGGATCTGACCGGCCAGCCGGAAAGCTGGTTCGGCGCGACGGTACGGGATGCCGCCGGCTATGTCGGCACGGTGGAGATCGGCGGGCAGACCATCAAGGGAACCGAGCTGCGGCAGGCGCTCGGGCTGCGCAGCGCAGACTTCGAGGTCACGGTCGGGGAGGATCACGCCTTCACCTTCACCACCCGGGGCTATGGGCACGGGGTGGGGTTGTCCCAGTATGGCGCCAACGCGCTGGCCATCACCGGGAAACGGTACGACGAGATCCTCGCCCACTACTATCCCGGCACCGCACTCGCCGAAGCATAAAAAAGGTCTGGACCCGTGCCGGCAGGGTCCAGACCTTTTGAGATTATTTCAGGAATCGGCGCACCAGCGCAAATCCCTCTTTGGTATAGGGCGGATACCGCAGCGGAAGGTCCGGCAGACTGGGCCGCAGCAATACGCTCTTGTCGTGGCTGAAGGCCGCAAACCCGGCCCGGCCGTGGTAGCTCCCCATGCCGGACTCCCCCACCCCGCCAAACGGCAGCCGGTCGTTTGCGAGGTGGATGACGGTGTCGTTGACACAGCCCCCGCCATACCGGATCTGCCGGATGACCTTTTTGCAGTTTGCCGCGCTGCGGGTGAACAGATAGAGTGCAAGCGGCGCGGGCAGCTGCTGCTGGCGCGCGATGACCTCGTCGAGGTGGTCAAAGGTCAAGATCGGCAGGATCGGTCCAAAGATCTCCTCCTGCATCACCGGCGCATCGGGGGACACCGCATCCAGCAGGGTCGGCTCGATGGTGAGCCGTGTGCGATCCCACCTGCCGCCCGCCGCGACGGTCTGTCCCTCCATCAACCCGACCAGCCGGTCAAAGTGTTTCTCGTTGATGATATGCCCAAGATCCGGGCTATTGAGCGGATCGGGCCCGTAGAGTTCGGTGATCGCACGGCGCAGCTCCCCGAGCAGCGGTTCCTTGACCTCCCGCTGAACCAGCAGATGATCCGGCGCGACACAGGTCTGTCCCGCGTTGAGGAACTTGCCGTAGACGATCCGCCGCGCCGCAAGCCGGAGGTCGGCGGTGCGGTCGACGATGCAGGGGCTCTTGCCGCCCAGCTCCAGCGTAACCGGGGTCAGCCGGGCTGCCGCGGCGGTCATCACGATCCGGCCCACCCGCGCCGAACCGGTGAAGAAGATATAATCGTACTTCTGGCTCAGCAGGTCGGCGTGGCCGACCTCCTTCGGATCCAGCATACAGACCAGTTCTTGGGAAAACGCGTCCCGGATCAGTTTTTTCATCACCTTTGCGGTGGCCGGCGCGTCGGTGGCCGGCCGGGCGATCACACAGTTGCCGGCGGCCAGCGCCGCGGCGAGCGGCACCATGCAGAGCTGGAACGGGTAGTTCCAGGGGCTCTGGACCAAAACCACCCCATAGGGCTCCGGGCGGACAAAGGCGCCGGCCGGCTGATGCGCCGGCGCGACCGGCACCCAGCGGGCCCTCGCCCAGCGGTCAAGATGCCGCATCAGGGTGCGGATCTCCCCCTTGACGATCGAGACCTCGGCGAGATACCCCTCCATCGGCGGCTTGCCGAGATCCTGCTGCAGCGCCCGGAGAATTGCGTCCTCCCGCGCCGAGATGATATTCAGCAGCCGGCGCAGCGCAGCTCGCCGGGCTGCCAGCGGCAGCGTCGCTCCGCTGTTGAAATAGCGCCGCTGGTCCCTCAGAATTTCCTCAAGTTGGATCACTTGCAGCACGCTCCTTTCCTGTTGTTAGTATGCGGCCGAAAGAGCCAAAAATAACAGCCCGAGATAATAGGTTGTGAGATTTGCGATCCGCATCCAGGACCGCTGCCGGATATAAAAATACAAAAATACGATGATGCAGTCCGAGATCAAAAACAGAATGCTGCCCACCGCGCAGAACAGCTGTGCGGTTCCCCGGGCGGGAAATACCGCGCTGATCGCCATGCTGCACATCAGACCGACCAGAAAAGAGTAGCAGAAGGCCGGAATTCGCAGCTTGCGCAGCCGCAGCAGCCCCCGGTGAGAGAGCAGCATCGTCACCAAAAGCAGCGCCGTGGGCAGAAACAGATCATGCCAGGCCGGCGGTGTCTTGACGGCATAGAAGATACAGAAGACCACGTGTGCCGCGCCGAAACAGAGCAGCCCCCGCAAAAAGGTGCGGGAATGGATGCCGTGTCCGTTGTTGGCGAGCCCGAGCAGAAAATCCCCCGCCGCGCACAGCAGCATCGCGCCGAACAGAATCCAGAAGTGGCCGCCCATGCCGCCGCGGCCGATCAGCTGTGCCAGCAGCGCGACCACCAGAAAGCCGATGCTGGTCACCGTCTTCGCCGCAGTATACCGATGAAACCGCCGCGGCGACCCGGCAATCTGCAGCAGTCGCGCCAGCAGCACCAGATAGACCGCGGCCGCGGTTGAGATGATAACCATACTCCCCCACCCCTTCCCTGTTGTCTCCATTCTAAGAAAGCGGCGGCGGACTGTCAAGCAGCCCGCCGCCCCAAATCAGAATTATTTTTTTGCCGCGCTCTTTCCCGCTGTGGGATCCCGGAACCGGAAGATCTGCTGCCGTTTCATCAGGTAGTATCCGAGACCGGTCAGATCGGCGAGGATCCAGCCGATCGGCACCGACCACCAGATACCAACCACCCCGATGGCGGGGATCGCGGACAGCAGGTAGGCCAGCGCCACCCGGGTGCCCAGCGAGATGACGGTCAGCACCACCGACATCCCGGGCCGCCCCACCGCGCGGTAGAGGCCGTAGAGCAGGAACAGACAGCCGATTCCACAATAGAAACTGCCCTCGATATGGAGATAGCGCACCCCCTCGGCGATGATCGCGGTCTCGTTTGCATCGACAAAGAGCAGCATCAGCGGCCGCGCCAGCAGCCAGATTCCCGCTGTGATCACAAGGCAGAAGAGCATCGCGGCGAGGATCGCGCCCCGCAGTCCCGACCGGATGCGTTTTTCCTCCCCGGCGCCATAGTTCTGGGCGATAAAGGTGGAGAAGGCGTTGCCGAAATCCTGCACCGGCATATAGGCGAAGGCGTCGATCTTGACCGCAGCGGCAAAAGCCGCCATCACCGCCGCGCCGAAACTGTTCACCAATCCCTGCACCATCAGGATGCCGAGGTTCATCACCGACTGCTGCACACAGGTCAGCGCCGAAAAGCCGGCGATCTCCCGGATGCTGGACAGCCGAACCCGGAATTTTCCGCCCCGCCAGAGTCCGGGAAACCGGATCAGCGTATAAGCCGCGATCCCGATACCGGCGACATACTGTGCAATGACCGTCGCCTCGGCCGCACCGCCCACCCCGCGGCCGAGCCCCAGCACAAACCAGAGATCCAGCAGGATGTTCAGCACCGCCGAGAACGCGAGAAAGAGCAGCGGCACCATCGAGTTGCCCAGCGCCCGCAGCAGCGAGGCGAAGTAATTGTAAAGAAAGATCGCCACAAGACCCGCGAAGATGACCATCAGATATTCCCGCATCAGCCCGGTCACCTCTGCCGGTACCCGCAGAAAGCGGATGATCAGGTCAATTCCGGCAAATACCAGCAGGTTGAGCACCAGCGTCACCGCGGCGATCAGCACAAAAGAGGCGTTGACCCCCTCCCGCAGCCGCTCCTCATCCTTCTGGCCGAACCGGATTGAAAAGACCGTCCCGCTGCCCATCGAAAGTCCCAGCAGGATCGAGGTCAAAAAGGTCATCAGCGTAAAAGAGGAACCAACCGCCGCCAGCGCGTTGGCCCCCAAAAACCGCCCCACAATCAGGGTATCCGCCACATTGTAGCACTGCTGCAGCAGGTTGCCCAGAATCATCGGAACCGCGAACCGCAGCATCGTCCGCATCACCGGGCCCTTTGTCAGCTCTCCTCTCATCCTGACTCCTCCATTCTTTCCCCTTCCGCATTATAAACAGCGAAACAGCCCCTGTCAATTTGCGTTTGCATTTTTTCGCGCGGGATTTATAATGAAAAAAAGCAACTGTCGAACTGGAGGATCCTTCTGTGCAGATCATTGAAATTCACGACCTTGGCACCCCGCAGCTTGCCCCGTTCGCCCGGCTGACCGAGGCACAGCTGCGCAACCGTCTGGAACCCGAAATGGGGATCTTCATCGCCGAGAGCCCGAAGGTGATCGCCCGTGCTCTCGAGGCCGGCTGCGAACCGCTCGCCTTTCTGATGGAGGAGAACAAGCTTGGCGGCCCCGCAGGCGCATTGGCTGCGGGGTGCGGCGACATTCCGGTCTATACCGGTCCCCGCGCGCTGCTCGCCGAGCTGACCGGCTACACCCTGACCCGCGGGGTGCTCTGCGCGATGCGCCGCCCCGCCCTGCAATCTCCGCAGGTGCTCTGTGCCGGGGCACGCCGGGTCGCGGTGCTCGAGAATATCGTCGACTCGACCAACGTCGGCGCGATCTTCCGCTCGGCCGCGGCGCTGCAGATCGACGCGGTGTTGCTGACCCCCTCCTGCTGCGATCCGCTCTGCCGCCGGGCGGTGCGGGTGAGCATGGGCACCGTCTTTCAGGTGCCCTGGACCCGGCTGGGGGAACGGGCGGAGGACTGGCCCGAGCCCGGCCTTGCGCTGCTGCACGAAATGGGTTTTTCCACCGTTGCCCTCGCACTGCGGGAGGATGCGGTGCCGATTGACGATCCGGCGCTCTGCGCCGAACCCCGGCTCGCGATCCTGCTCGGAACCGAGGGGGACGGCCTGTCCGGCGCAACCATCGCCGCCTGCGACCGAACCGCCCGGATCCCGATGTCCCACGGGGTCGACTCGCTGAATGTCGCCGCCGCGAGCGCCGTCGCCTTCTGGCAGCTGCGGGCACGATAACTCATAAAAAAACTCATGAAAAAAAGGGCCGCTCAAGGTGTGGCAGAATAAGAAAACAACGGTTCTGCCGTAGACTTTTGGCGTAGAAAGCACTCAGAGCGGCCCCCCAAGCCACCAAGGCTTGAGGGGCCGCTCTTCGCACTTTCTCCATCCAAAATTCTGGG